>JAZRGS010000055.1:0-18039 GCA_045644305.1 Eubacteriales bacterium
AGAAAAGCCTTTTGTTATCGGTCCGTTCAGCCGATTGCGTTCCGATATTGCTTTGCGATACCGAAAAAAGAGTTTGCGGTGCGGTGCACGCAGGCTGGCGCGGAACCGTTGCGGGAATCGCGAAAAACGCGGTCGAAAAAATGGTGCTGCTCGGCGCGAGTCGCGAAAATATCGTCGCCGCGATAGGACCCTGCATAGGCGGCTGCTGTTACGAGGTCGGAGCCGAGCTTTTAGAAGCCTTTTGCGACAAAAACCAAGAATATTCGCGGTTTTTCACCCCGAACGGCGATAAATTTATGCTCGACTTGAACCGAGCGAACGAGGCGATTTTGATCTGCTCGGGCGTGAGACCCGAAAATATTTCGATTTCGAATATATGCACGAAATGCAATTCGCATCAATTCTTTTCGCACCGCGTAAGCGGCTCTGCACGCGGAACGATGAGCGCGTTTATTTGCTTGTAAGGAGTTAATTATGGCAAGAATTTTTCATTGCGCAGACATACATCTCGATTCACCCTTTTCGCTTTTTTCGCCGCGTGAGGCGGAAAAACGCCGTACCGAGCTTCGCGGTGCCTTCACCTCGGCTTTGCTTTACGCGCGCGAGAAAAAGGCGGACATTTTTATCATCAGCGGCGACCTGTTCGACAGCGAATACGTCACTCGCGACACTCGCGAGCTGTTACTGCGCGAGTTTGCGAAATGTCCCGAAATGAAAATCTTCATTTCACCGGGCAACCACGACCCCTTTACCCTGGGCTCGGTCTATGATACTGCGGAGTGGCCCGAAAACGTACATATTTTCGGCGGGGAACGCGAAATCGTGCGGCTTGACGATTTGGGTGTAGACGTTTACGGCTTCGGCTTTACCTCGAAAAATTATCTTTCGTCTCCCGTTGCGGGCTGGACCATTCGCGATAAATCGCGCGTGAATATTCTTGTCACCCACGGGGACACCATCGGCTCCGACGGAACGAACGGCCCGATATCCAAGCGCGACATTGCCGATTCGGGATTTGATTACATCGCGCTCGGTCATATTCATAAGCCGACGGGTCTGTTGAACGAAAACGGAGTTTATTACGCATATCCCGGCTGTATCGAGGGCAGAAGCTTCGACGAGCTCGGCTACCGCGGCGCGATGTTCGGCGAAATCGAAAAGGGCAGGGTCGAATTACAGCTCAAGCGCTTTTCGAAATCCCGCTACGAATGGATAAGCGTCGACCTTACGGGAGTGCGCGAAAAGATGGAGGCGCTCGACGTCATACGCGACGCGATAAAGAGCTATACCGACGATACCGCGTTGAGAATTAATTTAAAGGGCGAGCTTAAAAGCGCATTCGTTATCCGAGCCAACGAAATCGGAAAGGGATGTGAATACCCTTATTTTATCGAGCTTATTGATGAAACACATATCGAGCCGGATATCGGCGAGCTCGAGCAGAGCAACACCTTAAAGGGTGTGTTTGTGCGAAAAATGAAGGAAAGGCTCGATAAAGCCGAGCCCGATTCCGAGGAATACAAGTCGCTTCTTCTTGCGATGAAATACGGCATTGCCGCGTTGGAGGACAGAAGCGTTGTCGATTACGGCGGAGGTGAAAGGGCATGAACTTGACTATCGAAAAAATCGAAATAAATTCCTTCGGTAAGCTTAAAAATGCCTATCTTTCGCTTGAAAACGGCGTGAATCTGCTTTCTGCACCCAACGAAAGCGGAAAAAGCACTCTCGCGGCGTTCATTAAGTTCGTTTTTTACGGCTTTGCGGGCGCAAGAATGCAATCGATAAGCGATAACGAAAAAAAGCTTTACACCCCTTGGGACGGCGAGGTTTCGGAGGGTAGCATTACCGTCACGGCGGACGGAAATAAATACGTTATTCACCGCCGTTGCCTTGCTTCGGGCAAGGAAGCTGTTGAGGTTACAAATCGCGCGACGGGTAAGAACGAATTCGTCGGCGAGGTGCCGGGCGAGGTCTTTTTCGGAGTTTCCGAGGAGGTTTTTGCGAGAACGCTTTTCTTCCGTCAGCTTACCGCTCCTCAAAGTAAGGACGATATACTCGCCGAAAGATTGCGCAACATCGCAATAAGCGCGGACGAGCAGGTGGGCACGAAAAAGGCTGTGACCGAGCTTAATGCCGCGAAAAACGAGCTCAAAAGCCGTATGGGCAACGGACTCATTCCCAAATACGAAAAGGAACGCGATACGCTCGACGAGGCGATAAACGCCTCCTGCGAAACAAGGCGCGATATCGAAACCCTTTCGGGCGAGATCAAAAAGCGCCAAAAGACCATCGCAGGCGCCGAAAACAAGCTCAAGGAGCTTAAAAAAGAGCGTAAAAACATAGAAAAATACGAAGCACTCGTTAAGCTGACGAACATAAATCGCTTAGCCCTCGAGGAAAGAAACGCGCGCGAGGATTACGAATCGGTATCGAAGGGCTTGAAAAAGCGCGACGATGCCTCCTTCCGCGAGCTTTTCAATAAAAATACCGAATACGTCGCAGAATGTCGCGATTTCGAAAATATTTCGCAATCTCTTGACGTGGTCAAGGCTGAACGCGATGCGCTTTTGAACGAAAAACGCATCGGCACAGACGAGGCGAAGAATGCAGAAAGGGTCATTAACGGCTCGAAAAGGCTTTCGAAGCTTTTGTTCATTCTTGCCGCCGTCGCACTCGTTGCGGGCATTATTACCTCGCTTGCGAGCAAGCAGACGATGGGCTTGGGCATTATCATCGCAGTCGTCGGCGTAATAAGCGCGGTTATCGGCGCTGTCGTGATGAGCCGTCCCGCGTCGGTCGCGAGGGAGCAGGGCTTTGAATCTGTTTCCGAGCTCGAGGACGCGATTGCGCGTCTGCCGATATTACAGCAGCAGCTTCGCGAGACCGAGGCAAAGCTTAAGGGAATTCAGCTCGATTATGACGAAAGCAAGGCAAAATGCGAGATTTTAAAGCGCGAGCTTGACAACGGCATCAACAGCTACGTCGAGCTTTCGGACGCGAATTATGCAGACCAGCTTCAGTTAATTCTTGCGCTTTCCTCCGAAAGCGGCGAAAAGCTTGCGGTCTGGCGCGCAAAGAAGGAAGAGCTTGACAACGTGAGCGAGGGCTGTGATTTGGCGGCTCTTGAGGAAGAGGCGAAGGGGGCGACCGAGCCCGAGCGCGACCGTGCAAAGGTCGACCGCGAGCTTGCCTTTTATTCTACTCAGTTCGATCAGCTTTCCGACCTTAACCGCAAGGACGAGCTCAGTCTCGCAACGCTCGAGGCGAAAAGCGGCGACACGGCTTTGCTTATCGGCAAGCGCTATTCGCTTAATGCGCGCATTGACGAGCTTAACGTTAAGCACAAGGCTTACGAAACCGCGATTTCGGTTATCGAGGAATCTGCAGATTATATGAAGAGCATGGTCGCACCGAGAATCGGTGAGCGTGCCGACGAATATTTCGTTGCCGCTACGGGCGGAAAATATAAGGGCTTGGAAATCGACACCAAGCTTTCGATGAGCTTCGGCGAGGATATGCGCAGAAGCTGTGAATATCTCTCGGCGGGCACGCGTGACAGCGCCTACCTTTCGTTGCGCCTTGCGCTTGCCGATATGCTTTTCGGCGGATGCGGCGTGCCGATAATCCTTGACGATGCGTTCGGACGTATCGACGATATGCGCCTGCGCATGATGTCGGGCGCGCTCGGTGAGGCGGCAAAGAAGCATCAGATCATCATTCTCGCTCACGGCGACCGCGAGGCGCGTGCGCTTGAGGATACGGGAATAAAATACAACGAATTCAGAATCGAAAAAATATAAACGGAGAAGAAGATGGCTTTGAGAATCGGCGAAAATACACCGATAGATCAAATAAAAGGCGTAGGGGAAGCCCGCTCTGCCGCTTTTATGCGGCTCGGCATCGAAAAGGCTTGCGACCTGCTCGCCTTTTATCCGCGCGCCTATGAGGAGCGCGGCGCCGTCGTGCCGATAAACGAAACCGTCGACGGTCAGGTCTGCTCGATCATCGTGACAGTGCGCGAAACCAGCGCGGTCAAGCAGCTGAAGAAGGGCTTTTCTGTCTTCCGCTCGATAGTCGAGGACGAAAGCTCGGTTATGGAATTCGTCTTTTTCAATATGCCGTTTATGGCGAAGGCGCTCACAAAGGGCAGGAAATTCCGCGCCTACGGAAGAATGAAGATCGGACTTTACGGCAGGGAAATGACAAGTCCCAAGCTCGAGCCTATCTATCCGAACAATGAGCTGCCCTATTTTGTGCCGATTTATAAAATGTCGCCGCCGCTTACCCAAAAGCTGATAAAGGGATGCGTTAACGAGGTTTTGCACCTCGCGGATAACCTGCCCGAAATTCTCGACGACGAAACACGCGCCGAATATAACCTTATTCCGCGCTCACTTGCGGTGCGGATTATGCACAACCCTCAAAGTAAGGATGAGCTCGTAAGGGCTCGGCATACGCTTGCTTTTACCGAGCTGGTTGTTTTCAGACTTGCGCTCGCGTCGATGCGCACGAGCGTAAAGCGCGAAAACGCCTTTCCGATCGGTCTTAAAAATACGGGCATCAAGCGCTTTTTCGAGCAATTGCCCTTTGAATTGACCAATGCGCAGAAGAAGGCGGTCAAGGAAATCTTTTCGGATATGGAAAAGCCGAGCCCGATGGCAAGGCTTGTTCAGGGCGACGTGGGAAGCGGTAAGACCGCGGTTGCGGCAAGCGCGATTTATTTGTGCGTCAAGAACGGCTTTCAGGCGTGTATGATGGCGCCGACCGAAATTCTTGCGGCTCAGCACAAAAAAACGCTTGATAAATTTTTGTCACCGTTCGGCATAAAAACCGAGCTGCTTGTTTCGGGTATGCCCGCCGCCGAAAAAAGGCGGGTGCGTCAGGGACTTGCCGACGGAAGCATCGACGTTGCGGTCGGCACGCACGCATTAATTACCGACAAAACCGAATTTTATAATTGCGCCTTGGCGGTTGCCGATGAACAGCACCGATTCGGGGTAAAGCAACGCAAGGCGTTGCTCGATAAAAGCGAACGAGAGGGAAAGCGCGCGCATATGCTCGTTATATCGGCAACACCGATACCCAGATCGCTTTCCTTGATAATATTCGGAGATTTGGACGTTTCGATTCTCGACGAGCTGCCTCCCGGAAGGCAAAAAATCGAAACAAGAGTGGTCGATAAACGCGAATCCTCTTCTGTTCGCGAATTCATCCGCGAGGAAATCGCGAGCGGCGGTAGGGCTTATATCGTCTGCCCCTTGATCGAATCGGACGAGGAGGATACAAGCCGACGCGCGGCTGAAAATTATTTCGAGGAGCTCCGCTCGGGCGCTTTCGACGGAATCCCGATGGGACTGCTTCACGGAAAAATGAAGCCATCCGAAAAGGCTTCGGTCATGTCCGATTTTGCGTCGGGAAAAACGAAGATTTTGGTTTCGACCACGGTTATCGAGGTCGGCGTCGACGTGCCCGAGGCGACCGTTATGGTTATCGAAAACGCCGAAAGCTTCGGACTTTCTCAGCTGCATCAGCTTCGCGGACGAATCGGACGAGGCAGCCGAAAATCCACTTGTATACTCGTTTTCGGGGGAGAAAATCCGCAAAGCATGGAAAGACTTTACATCATGCGCGACACCTCTGACGGCTTTAAGGTTGCAGAGGCGGACCTTGAAAGACGCGGCCCCGGTGACTTCTTCGGCGAAAGGCAAAGCGGTGAATTTTCGTTCGCCTGCACAACGCTTGCCGATATTGCGCTGATTCCCGAGACCGAAAAAATCGTAAGGGCGGCGCTTGATGACCGCGAGAACGAAAAATATGCCGCCTTGTTCGAAGCGGCGCACATCTTCCTTGAAAGGAACAGCGACGGCAAAACCGTCAATTGATATATGAAAATAGGAAACATAGAATTCCGCCACGGGCTTTTTCTCGCGCCGATGGCGGGGATAACCGATCACCCGTTCCGCTCGCTTTGCGTTGCCTGCGGAGCAGAGGGTGTGACGAGCGAGCTGATAAGCGCAAAGGGTGCGTTTTACGGCGATAAAAAGACCGATTCCCTTGCCAAGGTTTATGATGACGAGCGCATTTCGGCGATTCAGATTTTCGGAAGCGACCCCGAAATCATGGCGAGCGCGGCGAAGCTTATGATGCGCTTTTCGCCCGATTATATCGATATAAATATGGGATGTCCCGTGCCGAAGCTTTACAAAAACGGCGAGGGAAGCGCCTTGATGCGCAGTCCCGAGCTTTGCGAACGAATCGTTTATTCGGTTGCAAGCGCCGTTGACGTGCCTGTTACCGCAAAGTTCCGCAAGGCGTGCGACGACGATGCGCCCGAAGCGGCGATCGAGGTTGCGCTTGCCTGCGAGCGCGGCGGCGCAAGCGCGGTTTTCGTGCACGGAAGAACGAGGGCGCAGATGTATTCGGGCCTTGCCGACAGGGGAATAATAAAGAAGGTCAAGCAGGAATTGAAAATTCCCGTAATCGGCAACGGCGACGTTTGCTCTTACGAGGATTTCGTTTCGATGAAGGAAGAAACCGGCTGTGACGGAGTTATGATAGGCCGCGGAGCCTATGGCTCGCCTTGGCTGTTTTCGAAAATCCGCGACCGATTGAATGGGGTCGAATATACCGAGCCGACCAACGATGAAAAGAAGGCGATGCTTGTGCGTCAGCTTGAAATGGTGGTTGAGGAAAAGGGAGTAAACGGCATCCGCGAATTCCGACACCACATTCTTCAATATTGCAAGGGCTTTTCGGGCAGCGCGAAAATGAGGCGCGATATTTCGCTTATAACCTCAAAGGCCGCGGCGCTCGAGGCGATAAGCTTCATTTTTGAATAATAATCCCGAAATATGTCGCTTGACTTTTTCAAAGGTTTGTGCGATAATGAATTTATTAATGTATTGAGGAGCATTTATGTTCTTTTCCGACATCCATTCACACCTGCTTTACGGCACGGATGACGGCGCGAAAACTCGCGAGGAAATGTACAAGCTTGTAGATGCTTCGTATGAAAACGGATTCAGGCTGATATGCGTGACACCGCATTTTGCGCCGGGCTTTTTCGACGATAACCGCGAGGCAGCAAGCCATGCATACAAGGAATTGACCGAGTATTGCGCCGAAAAATATAAAGACCTTAAGCTTTTTATGGGAAACGAGCTGTTTTATACCCACGACAGCATTTCTTGGATGAAGCAGCGTCTCAGCATCCCGATGGGAGATACTCGATACGTATTGGTAGAATTCGACGTGAACGAGCGCGAGGATATGATTGCCGAGGCGGCGGACAGGCTTTTGAGCATCGGATACATACCGATAATAGCGCACGCAGAGCGCTACAAAAGGCTTACTGTCGGAAGGCTTTCGGTGCTTAAGGAAAGCGGAATTCTGGTTCAGATGAACTCCGAGGCGTTTTTGCCTCGCCGTTTCGGGTTTGCCTATAAAAGACGCGTCGCAAACCTTTTGAAATTCGATTTGGTCGATTTTATTTCGACCGACTGCCACAATTTGGAAAAAAGACCGCCCGAAATTAAGGCGGCGTACGAATATATTCTTGAAAAATACGGCGAGAAAAGAGCGAACGCGCTTTGCCGCGAAAATGCCTGCAAGCTGCTCTGTCATGAGTGCTTGGGAAAGGAACAAGCATGAACAACAAAATTACCTTAAAAACAATATCGCTTAAGGACCTTTGGAACGTTTTTCGCGGTTGCTATATGTTTGTCATCGGCGCGGCGATCCTTTTCACGGTCGTCATGTACGGCTATGCGAAGGCGAACTATTCTCCGATGTATTCCTCCAATGGAACGATTTATCTTGTCGACTACAGCCGATACACCGGTGACGAAAGCGATATCGCCAACAATAATCAGTGGATCGGCGAATATACGCTTGCGAACGTTATCGTTTCGGATACAATGTACGTTCTTCAAAGCCGCACGGTGCTTGACGCAGTCGGCAAGGACATAGGCATTGAAAACGGATATGCCGCACTTAAGGGTGCGATCACCATTGAAAACCCCGAGGATACCCGTGTGCTTGAAATTACCGCGGTTGCCGACGACCCCGATAAGGCAAAGGCGATTGTCGACAGCCTTTGCGAGCACGGCCCCGCAGAGGCGAAAAACGTGCTTCTTTACGACAGCATCCGTCCTTACGAGGCGGGCACTCGTAACGCTTGGCCGATAAATCAGGTCACTCTGTTCGGATATGTTAAGTTTGGCATCATCGCGGGCGCATTGGTTTATCTTGTCTTTCTCGCAATGTTCCTGTTCGACAATTATATCCACACCGAAGAGGACATCGAGCGCTATTTGGGCGTAAGCATAATCGGCGACATTCCCGATGCGGACGCACCCAAGAAGAAGAGCAAATATGCCAACTATCGCTATAAAAAGAGAGGCGAAAAGCAATATTATGCTTCTCCGTCGGGCGCATACAAGGCATACGGATACGGAAACAGAGCAAATATGCAGAAGGATACAAGCAACGAAGTAAAGAAGGAGGATAAGGAGTAATATGGAGCCTATCAGCCTTAAATTACCCGGTGAAACCGATTTCTTTACGCAGGAAGCATACAAGGTTTTGCGTACAAACCTTATGTTTTGCGGTCAGGACGTGAGAGTGATTGCGGTTACGAGCTGTAACGAAAACGACGGTAAAACCACCGTTGCGCTTCACATCGCGAAAAGCTTTGCAGAGCTTGACAAGCGTGTTCTTCTTATCGATACCGATATGCGTAAATCGGTAATGGCGGGTAGAAATACCACCGCACAGCAGCCGAGCGGACTTTCCGAGGTGCTTACGGGAATGTGCCCGATTTCGGAATGTCTATATCCCGTTATCAACACCAAGCTTCACATTCTTTTTGCGGGACAGTATCCCCCCAACCCCGTTGAATTGCTGAACGGTAAATATTTTGCGGCGCTTATCACCGAATGTCGCAAGGTTTATGATTATATCATAGTCGATACTCCTCCTCTCGGTCAGGTTATCGACGCGGCGGTCGTTTGCGAAAAATGCGACGGCGCGGTTGTGGTTTTGGGTAACTCCAAGGTGCATTACCGTATGGCACAGGAGGTTGTCGACCAGATTCAAAAGAGCGGATGTAAGATGCTCGGTATCGTTCGCAATAACCGCAAGCTTGCAAATAAGAAGTATTATTACCGCAAGTATTATCATTACAGCAGCAAATCCGGCAAGCCCAAGCAGTAAGCAATCGAGCCTTGAATCTTTCAAGGCTCGTTTTTGTTTTTGCAGAAAATGGCAGGGCGAGGTTTTTCATCTCAAAACAGGTCGATTATTGACATTTTAACGATTTAACTGTATAATAGATTAAATAAGCGAAAAGGAGGGGACTGTTCGAAATGATAAAGGACCGTTTGGGCAACGTAATAGCTAAAGACAGCGATCAGGGACGGTCGCTTGAATTGTTGTATAACACGCGTTTCGGCCGTTTTCTGCTTTCGAAGCTGATAAAAAAGCGGGTTAGCGATATGGGCTATTCGTTTATGTCGTCGCGACTTTCGAAGCCCCGAATTAAACGGCTGATCAATAAATATTCGATCGATATGACCGAGTACGAGGAAGAACAATATTCGTCGTTTAACGACTTTTTTACAAGGCGCATAAAGGATGGCGCGCGCGTTATAGACAAAACTTGCGACGCCGTCATAGCGCCCGCCGATTCAAAGCTTACGATTTACGACGTGAGTGAGGATTCGGTTTACCGCATAAAGGGCTGTGATTACAGCATAAAGACACTTCTTGGCGACGAAGAGCGCGCAAAGGAGTTTTACGGCGGAAAATGCTTTGTTTACCGCTTAAGCGTCGATAATTATCACCGCTATTGCTATGTGGACGACTGCGTCGAGGACGGGTTTTACAAAATCAACGGCGTTTATCACACGGTCAACCCGATAGCGCTTGAGAAGTACGACGTTTACGGCAAAAATTGCCGTGAAATCACCTGTATAAGCACCGAAAATTTCGGGCGCATCGCCTATATCGAGGTCGGTGCGATGATGGTCGGCAAAATAAATAACGAGCACAAATCGGGCAGTCATAAAAAGGGCGAGGAAAAGGGGTATTTCTCCTTCGGCGGCTCAACGATTATAATTCTTTATCGGAAGGATGCGGTCTTGCCCGACGAGGATATTCTGAAAAACAGCCGAGAGGAAATCGAAACCGTCGTGAAATACGGCGAAAAAGTAGGCGTTTCTTGCAAAATCGAAGAATAAAAGCCGGTAGGCTTTAGGAGATAGTTATGGAAAATAAAAATCTTGCGCTGGGCAAAGACGTTGTGATTTCAAGCTTCGCGTCCATGGAAAATTCTTATGCGGGAATCGAAAAGGGAAGACGAGATATACTCACAAACGGAATTATCGGTGACCCGTCAAGCTGCTACGGCGGCGATTGGGTGCACTTTTACCGAGGCGTGGGAAGAACGCTGACGGTCGATTTGGGTAGGATTTGCTCGGTTACGGGATTCGATATCGGATTTATTCACGATACGAAAATGGGGATTTATGCCCCCGAAAAGGTGAAATTTTTGCTTTCCGAGGACGGAATAGATTATTATTACGTGGCTACCGTCGATTCTCCCTACCCCGCGTCGTTCGGGATGCAGGTCAGAGCTTCGTATGCGGCTACCACCAAGGCGCACCGCGCAAGATTTGCCAAGCTTGAATTCACGGTCGAGGTCAATTCCTTTTGCGACGAATTCCGCGTTTACGGCGGAGAGCTCGACGACTATGAATATGGTCTTTCGGGCGAAATCGAAAAAAACGAGGATAAAAATGCCTTCGCCGCGCGTGAATCGCTGAACGGAATTTACGATTTGCCGCTTTTGTATTTCGGATATTACCCCGAGGACGAAAGGGTTGCAAGGCTGAGAAAAGAGGATTTTCTCCCCTACGTTGCCTATATCGACAAAAACGGCGAACCGATCGATTTGATGTTCGACGCGATTTTGATGCTGATGGTGCAGGGAAGATGTCCCTCGGGCGGAAGCTTGGGATACCACGGCGCACCCTCGAAGCTTTCCGACTGGGAATATATCATCGAGGAGCTTTTTGCCGACGGCTATAACCTAAAAGCGCTCGACGAGGCGGTCGGCGACCTTAAAAAGCTTGGACTTCCGAAGCAATACAAGCATTCGGTTTATCTTACCGCGCCCGTGCCGAAGATCTCGCTTGAGCCGTTCGGCGACCTCAACGGCGACGGCATTGAGGAAAAGCTTTTGTCGACCGAGGACTGCGTTAACGCATACGCGGCTTACGTCGATATAGTCAGCCGCAGGTTTGATGCGCAGTGCTTTGAAAACATAAGGCTCGACGGTTGGTTCTGGAACAACGAATCGATTTCGCGCGCGAACCGCGATGACGAGGAGGATTTTGCAAGAAGCTGTGTTTCCGAGCTTCATAAGCGCGGCTTCAAGTGCGTTTTTATCCCCTATTTTCAGGCAGGCGGCTGCGAAAAGGCAGAAAGCGTCGGCTTCGATTGCACGACGATGCAGCCCGGTCTTTCCTTCCAAGAGGTGCTTTCTCAAAACCCGAGCGCTATGATGGAGGACTTCACCTCGATTTGTAAAAAATACGGCTTCGGCGTCGAGCTTGAAATCCACCACGGCGTAAAAAATCAGGAGCAAAAGGATAAATACGCATATCTTTTCGACGAATATCTTATCGCCTGCATGAAAAACGGCATGATGAAGGACACCGTCCACACCTACTATCAGGCGGCGGGCCCCGGCGTTTTCCATTACTGTGCATACTCGAAGGACGAAACCCAAAGAGCTGTTTACGACAAGCTTTATAAATTCATCAAGGGCACGCTTTCCGAAGCGGATTTTGCACAAATACCCGTCAATATTCCCGAAATTCTTCCCGAGGAGGAATCGGTCGAGGAAGCAGACGCTTGCGACCTTATGACCGAAGAAATTGTGCCCGAAGAGTCTGTTTCGGTTGAAGAAGCCGTCAAAGAAGCTGAGGTAACGGTCGAGGAAGCTGTCGAGAAGATACAAAACGCGTACGCTTCGAAAGAGGAAAAACGCAAAAAATGCCTTGAAAAGAACATAAAATCGACAAAACGCTTCCTGAAAAAACACAAAAACACGCTTAAGCTTGCATGCGCGGCGACAGCGGCGGTGGCGGCTTACGCAATTATAAAAGCGATGAAAGGAGACGACAAATAATGGACTCGCGCAATCTTACGTTACTTTGCGATTTTTACGAGCTCACGATGGCAAACGGCTATTTCAAAACCAAAAAGCGCGATACCGTTGCCTATTTCGACGTCTTTTTCCGCAACGTCCCCGACGAGGGCGGCTTTGCGATTGCCGCAGGCCTCGAGCAGATTATCGATTACGTCAAAAATCTTCATTTTTCGGAATCCGATATCGAATTTTTAAGAAATCAAAACTGCTTTTCCGAGGAATTTCTCGAATATTTAAAGGACTTCCGCTTCACGGGCGACATTTATGCCGTGCCCGAGGGAACACCGATCTTCCCGCGTGAGCCGGTCATCACCGTTAAGGCTCCCGTTATGGAGGCGCAGTTCATCGAAACCTATATTTTAACCGTTTTCAACCATCAATCGCTCATCGCGACCAAGGCTAACCGCATATCCCGTGCGGCTGACGGCAGAGCTGTAAGCGAATTCGGCGCGAGACGAGCGCAGGGTGCCGATGCGGCGTTTCTCGGTGCGAGGGCGGCATATATCGGCGGCGTGAATTCGACCTCCTGCACCCTTACCGCGAAGGATTTTTCGGTCCCCGTTTCGGGCACCATGGCACATTCTTGGGTGCAGATGTTCGACAGCGAATACGAAGCCTTCGAAACCTATTGCAGGCTCTACCCCAACAACGCCACCTTGCTTGTCGACACCTATAACGTAATAAAAAGCGGCATCCCCAACGCGATAAAGGCGTTCAAGGCGTGCGGAATCGAAAATTGCGGCATCAGAATCGACTCGGGCGATATCGCGTACCTGACGAAAAAGGCAAGGAAAATGCTTGACGAAGCGGGTATGACCAAGTGCAAGATCGTTGTTTCGAACTCGCTTGACGAGAAAATTATCGTCGACATCATCCGTCAGGGAGCGCAGATCGACGCATTCGGCGTCGGCGAGCGCCTTATAACCGCAAAAAGCCACCCGGTTTTCGGCGGTGTTTACAAGCTGTCTGCGATCGAGGAGAACGGAAAAATCGTTCCCAAGATCAAAATCAGCGAAAACCATGAAAAAATCACCAACCCGCATTTCAAAAAGCTTTACAGACTTTTCCGTAAGAGCACGGGCAGAGCTATCGCCGATTATATTTCGCTTTATGACGAACAGCTTGACGACACAAAGCCGCTCGAGCTTTTTGACCCCGTCTATACCTGGAAGCGTCAAACCGTCGACGATTATTACGCAGTTGAGCTTTTAAAGCCGATTTTCATAAACGGCGAGCTCGTTTACAACCCTCCCGAAATCAAGGAAATCCGCGAATACTGCAAAAATCAGGTCGCAAACCTTTGGGACGAGGTGCTTCGATTCGAAAACCCCCACCGCTATTACGTAGACCTTTCGCAGAAGCTTTGGGACCTCAAAAATGAATTGCTTGCCAACAGCGGTAAGCCGAAGGGATGATTTTATGAGAAGGTTACTTTCTGTTATACTTGCGCTTTCCTTTCTCCTTTGCTTAATTCCGATACCCACCGTCGCAACAGCGGCGGACCGCGTTGCCGTAACAAACGAAAACGTCGTTACCGGCGCCGATATCGTTGCGGAAGCAAGAAAATGGGCGAACGTCGACGCCGATTATTGGTCGGCATCCTCGCCTTGGCCGACCTGCATCGCTTGGCGCACGGGCTTTACCACCCAAGGGCAGACCAGCTTCGACTGCTGCGGCTTCATCTCGCGCGTGCTCAACGATTTGGGCTTCCGCGGCGAGGAAATCGTTGCAAATTACAGCTGTGTGCTCCGCGATGAATACGGTGCTTACTTTATCGACTCGACTATTGCGGGCATCTGCAATTACGCGACCGACATCACCGCCGAGGTTCAAAAGGCGAAAAACGGCGATTACAGCGGGCTTCGCGTCGGCGATATTATCGGCTGGCTTGGCGATCGCAACCTTGCAAACCACATAATCATTTATGCGGGTCTCGATTCGCAGGGCAGACCTACGACCGTTGAATTCACGGGCGCAGGCTACAAGGACCGCGTCATTCCCGCATCCTACGAGGCGGCATTCCAGTTCGGCGCGCGCTTTACCGAAAATGAAAAACTCCCCTTCACCGAAATCGACGAGGGAGAATATTACCTCAAAAATTCAAACGGAAATTATCTTAACGTCGAAAATGCGACCGAATCGAACGGTCAGAACATCGACGTCGCACCCTTTAGCGAATCGACCTTGACCTTTGAACTCAAGAAATCGGCCATCGGCTACACCCTTCGCCCCTCCTGCTGTGAAAGCGGAGTTCTGAACAATTACGGCTACACCGTCGAGCACGGCAACAACATAACCGTTTGGGAGCCGACAGGCCACGAATCGCAGGCTTGGGCATTTTTGGCAGTCGACGGCGGCTACGAAATCCGCAGTGTTATGAACACCGACTGCGCACTCGCCGTTTCGGAAAACGGCAACGTTTACGTAAGCGGAAACGAATCCGACCCGAACCGCATTTGGAGCATTGAAAACCGCATCACATTCGACGCAAACGGCGGCGAAAATTGCCCCGAACCCTACTTCAAGCGTTATGGCGAGAGCTACACGATTCCCGACACGGTACCGAAAAAGGACGGCTTCATCTTCGCGGGATGGTCGCTCGGTGACGGCGTCGCATCCTATCAGCCGTCGTATATCTATTCATCCGACTCCAACGCGGACATGCACGCGCTTTGGGTTGAGGAAAGCCTTCGCTTCGGCACAAACCTCGCTTTGAACAAGTCCTATGAGGTCTCTGCGACCGGCGCGGGTTTTGCTCAATATACCGCAAGCCTCACCGACGGCAACGCGAGCGACTCGCTTTCCTATGACGACAAATGGTTCGCGTTCTACAACAACCCCTCCGCCGATGCCAACGTCATCAACGCGCCCGAGGGCAAGGGTTACGTGGTCATCGATTTGGGCGACACGCACCACGTTCGCGGCGTGAAAATGAACCTTATCAACGCGCCCAAGGCGACCGTTGAAAAGCCCGAAGCGATTAAAATTTACGTCTCCCAAGACGGCGAAAGCTTTTCGCTTGCAGGCAGCGTTCCCTTGTCGGATGTCGAAGCCGCTTATTGGGCGACCGCCTATCTGCAAAGCGACGCGCGCTACGTCAAGCTTGAATTTACCCTCGGCGGCATCCACGCCTTTGTAAATGAAATCGAAATTTACGAAGAGGTCGAATACACCCTCGGCGACGTTAACAACGACGGCGCTATCGACCAGTACGATTACATCCTCGTTAAGCGCCACTACTTCGAAACACGACTTCTCACCGACGAAGAATTCGTCCGCGGCGACGTAAACGCAGACTCCAAGGTCGACCAGTACGACTACATCCTCATCGCCCGCCACTATTTAGGCACTTATGTAATTGGTTAACGACCATGCGAGAGAAAACCTTTTTGCAAAAAGGTTTTCTCTCGCGCTCTTTTTCCAAAAACTTTTAAAATAAAAAGACAAATCAAAAACCATGTCATCCTGAGCGGAGTGGCATTTGCCACGAAGTCGAAGGATATACGCCCCAAGCCACACATACAATAAGAATTTCATAAAAATCCGCGACATGCGCCTTATGCCCCAAAAACGGCAAGCGTTTTCGGGGACCCCGTGGATTTTTATACCTTAGATGCCCGCGAGCGGTGAGCGAGATGCGAATGTACGGGCATCACAAACTCCGCCGCGCGGATTTTCGACCAAAGCGCTTGTCGCTTTGTGTCGGGAGCGTAAGCGACTCCCTTAGAGCGTCGCGAGTGTCGAGCGCAAAGCGCGAGGCGCGAGATGCGAACGACCGACGCTCACAAAAAACAATGAAAACGCTTGCCGTTTTCATTGAGAGCGAAGCGACTATTCGACCAAAGCGCTTGCCGCTTTGTGTCGGGAGGGTTAGCGACACCAAGCGACTTAATTGTAAAAGCAAGCCGTAAAAAGCGTGAGTAACGATATAAACAAAGACGAACCCAACACGCCTCTTATAAACCCGTAAACAAATCCGTCGCGGTCATTAACCGTCTTTTTTGCGAACCTAACGAAATCTTTCATTTTTTCGTCCTCCTTGTTTTTATCTTACACCCTTATTATAATGGCAAGGGTGTACAATAATCGGGACAATGAGAACAAAAAACAAAAAAATATCGCCGCAAATTAATACGGCGATATTTTTGGCACTACGTGCCGTTTTCGTGAAAACGCATTGCAAATAAATCCTGCGACAGAAGGAGAATGATTTGAAACTGCCGCAGGTTCTTCCTTTTAAGGTTAACAAGTCGGCGTTTTCTTCATTTCGTTCTGTTTTGGTTATTTGTTTTGTGCGGATTCACACTTGGAGCGAATCAGCTCCGTAAATTACAGGTCATCGGCATCCTGAATAGGTTTTAATCCGTTAAAAGGACGTCCCGTGTAGCTTCCCAATATATCCGAATTCATTTCGGGAACCATATTGTTTAATCCGAATAGGTCCGTAACGAGGTTTGTCGGATAATTATCATCGGGTGCAAGCGGATGGGGATGATAATTACGGTTAATATCCTTGATGCCTCTGGGAAACCTGTATTTTTGTCGTTTTCCCATATTTGATGCTCCTGTCTGAACGAATCTCTTTCGTTCGACCTTATTATTGCCCGTGCGAAGAATATAATACCGAAATTTAGTTGACAAATTAAGGAAAATGCATTAAAATAAAAAAAGAAATATAAGGATTTGGTATCATGAGAGTCATTGGAATAGATTACGGCGACGCAAGGGTCGGACTTGCAGTCAGCGATGAAACCGGCTTTCTCGCCTCCGCCGTCTGCACAGTAAACGTCACGGGAATGCGCGACGCCTGCAAAAAGGTCGCGGAAAAGATAAAAGAACTCAACGGCACGCTTATAGTACTCGGTCTTCCCAAAAACATGGACGGCTCGGAATCATTTCGTGCAGATAAATCAAAGGCTTTTGCCGAAATGATAGGTAACGCGACCTCGTTAGAGGTGGTTTTTATGGACGAGCGATTATCGACAGTCGAAGCGTATACCTATATGAACATCACCGACTTCAACGGCAAAAAACGCCGCGACGTTGTTGATGCGCTTTCGGCGCAGATAATTTTACAATCCTATTTGGATAGGGAAAGAAACAGGTAAAGGGCGGCTATACCGCCTTTTTGTTTTTTACAAAAAGCCGCGAACGGCAAAAATATATTTAAGAGGAGAAACGTTATGAGTAGAGCTAAACACATAGCCATGCTGGTGTTCAAGGTGGTATTTATCATCTTGTGCTTCGCGCTGGCATCGCTTTATTCCATTCTCGCAAACGCAAATACCGAAATGTTCGATCTTATGAAAAACAGAGTTGGGCTCGACAAATGCGAGATCCTTGTTATGGACTCGAGCTTTGACGAGGTCGGCGCGTCACTTGACTACCGCTTCGAGGACGGAAAGATCGTCTTCGACCTTGTTCAAAGCGGCAATAATTACGATGACGTCTGCATCGCTATTACCTTCCCCGAGTATGATTACGATCCCGAGCTGATGAGGAATTACCTCAACGACACGGTTGGCAAGGTCTCTGAAAAGGAGGAAAAATACCTTTCCGCTATGGATGCGGGCCCCTGGAACACCACGTTTACTTTCCTGATGACGGGTGAAGCAAACGCCGATTCCAACAAGGTGAACTACACGATAATTGACTCCGATTCGGTGGAATACGTCGATTATTTCAGAACCGCGGACGACAATTTAGAACCCGAGAAGATCGAGGAGATCTATATCGCGCAGGATGAGGAGCTGGCGCTTTTACACATCTTCGGTGCAGAGAATAAGGGAGCACTTCCGTCGGGCAGATACGTTCTTGGGGGCGGT
>JAZRGS010000056.1:0-17547 GCA_045644305.1 Eubacteriales bacterium
TTCCCCTTCGTGCTCGAGGGTCTCGACGACCAGATAACCGCGCTCGAGGAAAAATATAAAATCGAATACGCGCCCGAGCAGCGCGAGGCTATCTCGTACGCTCTCACTAACGGCGTCAGCGTCATCACGGGCGGCCCCGGTACCGGTAAAACTACGGTCATAAAGGCGATTCTGGATATCTGCGGAATCCTTAAATTTTCAAGCGTGCTCGCCGCGCCGACAGGCCGTGCCGCAAAGCGAATGTATGAATCGTCGGGCAAGGAAGCTAAAACGATACACCGACTTCTCGAGGCGAGCATTTCCGAAAACGGACACCATCATTTCCAACGCGACGAGGAAAATCCGATAAATCAAAAGGTCATTATCATCGACGAAATGTCGATGGTCGACACAAATCTTATGGCGGCACTGCTTAAGGCGGTGAAGCTGGGAAGCTACCTTATCTTGATCGGCGACCCCGATCAGCTCCCCCCCGTCGGACCCGGTAACTGCCTAAACGACGTTATCGGCTCGGGCTGCTTTAACGTTGTGAAATTAAATAAAATCTTCCGTCAGGCAGAGCAAAGCCTGATCGTAATGAACGCCCATGCGATAAATCGCGGCGAAATGCCGATAATCAACTCGCGCGATAACGATTTCTTCTTTGTCGAGCGCAATACGCACGAGGCGATTTCCGAGCTTTTACTTTCCTTCGTGGCAAAGCGGCTTCCCGCAAAATACGGCGCCGACCCGCTCGAGGATATTCAGCTCATCTCCTGCACCCGCAAGGGCGCGCTTGGGACAAGCGGACTTAACCGACTTTTCCAAAATGCGTTGAACCCGAAAACCCCTCAAAAAACCGAGAAAAAATACGGCGACGTTCTCTTCCGCGAGGGCGATAAGGTCATGCAGACCAAAAACAATTATGACCTTGAATGGAAAAAAGGCGCCGAAAACGGCACGGGCATCTTCAACGGCGATATTGGCAGAATTTTGGAAATCGACACCCGAAGCGAAAGCATGACGATCGATTTTGAGGGCAGAATAACCGAATACGACTTTTCACAGCTCGATGAGCTCGAGCACGCGTATGCCGTCACGGCACATAAAAGTCAGGGAAGCGAATATAAAATCGTGGTCATACCCTCGTTCGACGCGCCTTTTCCGCTTATGACGCGCAACCTTTTGTATACCGCCGTCACAAGAGCAAAGGAAATCGTCGTAATCGTCGGTTCGCAGCGCTCGCTTGCCGTCATGGTCGAAAACAACCGCATCCCGATTCGCCATACCGCGCTGAAAACCCTGCTGTCGCTCGTATGAATTTAACCTATAATCATTTCTTTCCGATATCCTGCGTTATCTGCAGGTTTCATATCTGCCCGAGAGAAATTTGCGTCTGCCCCGATTGCCTTCATAAGCTTCAGCTGCTTTTGACCGAAAAATGCAGAACCTGCGGCAAACCGCCGTCGGGCTGCAGCTGTGTCAGGGAGGATAACCACCGATTTGCCTTCTTTTACGGCTCATACACCTCGCGCGGGATTATTTATCTGTTCAAAACCAATTCCGAAAAGCGGGCAATCCCTCTTGTTACAAAGCTCTGCGTTGAAGCCTGCGGATTAAAGCCTTCATCCTACGATGCCGTCGCATTTGTGCCCCGCTTGTGGAAAAATTATAAGCGCAACGGCGTCGATCAAGCAAGAGAAATTGCGAAAGCAATATCGAAGCTTTACGGCATCCCCGTGATCGATTGCATCGAGCGCGTCGGCGGCAAGGAGCAAAAGCTTTTAAGCAAAAGCGAACGAATCAAAAACATAAAAAATAATTACAAAATAAAAGAGGGCTTTACGGTGGAAAAGCCATACCGTAAAATCCTGCTCGTGGACGACGTTTATACCACGGGCGCCACGATGAAGACCTGCTGTGCTCTTCTGCGCGGTCGGGTTGCCGAAGGCGTGGTCGCGTTTACCCTTGCGAAAACAAATTTTTCAAAATAGTGAGGACGACATGAAAACAAAGCTTTTCCGTATCACCGCAGGCGAATTATCTTGCGGATTTTCGATCGACGGAGAGGGCGTAAGCCTCGTTTCCGTTCGTGACAGAAAAATCAAGAAGAACTTCCTTACACAATCGCGCCCTCTGTTTAGCTTGACGGCGCGCGCAATGACAAGCGACGAAAAAATAACCGTTGAATCAAACAAGGGCTTTACAAGGTGTGCGACCGAATCGATCGGAAGCGATACCGTCATTATGCTTTCGGGCAACGAAGCGCTTCGCGGCGTAACCGTTGTGCTTTGCGCTCATACTCAAGGCAACCGTATAAGCTGGACAACCAACCTCTTAAGCGACAATAACGAATACAGCCTCTATTCCTGCGATTATCCCATGCTTTCCTTCGATGCGAAAAAGGACGTCAACTTCCTTTCGCCCAACGGCCCCGGCGAGCTTTGGAACGGCTTGGACGATTGCAAGTCCTGCCAGAATTATCCCTCGTACGGCGCTTCTATGCAGTTTATGGCGTTCTGGAACGAAAAGTGGCAAAGAGGTATTTATTACGGTCTTCACGATCCCGCTCCCGCATATAAGCAGATATATTTCGAAAAGAAAAAGGACGAAAAGTATTTCGATCTCTGCGTAAAAATGCCGCTTACCGATATCGATAAGCCCAAAAATTCGCAAACGCTTTGCGGCGAATGCGTTTGGGAGATATTCGACGGCGATTGGTATTCCGCGTCGATGCTTTACCGCGAATTCTTCCTCAATAACGCGGTTTGGCTCCCCGATACCGACGAAAACGGCAGAAAGGACACCCCCGATTGGATGAAGCAGGAAAACCATTGGTGGATCGTCCGTATGAAGGATGACGAATCCTATGCCGATCTTGTTTTGGAAGCAAATAAGGACTTGGAATACGACAGCCCCATTCATCTTTACGACTGGTTCCAAATCCCCTACGATAACGATTACCCCCATTATTTCCCCGCAAAGGACGCCTTCTTCACGGGCGTAAAGCGCCTTCAGGAAAACGGCGTCAGGGTCATGCCTTATATCAATGCGCGTCTTTGGGATACCAAGGATAAGGGCATGGAGGATTTCGAATGGTCCGAAAAGGCTAAGCCTAACTGCACCAAGGACAGAAACGGAACCCCGTTCATCGAATCCTACAACTCCAAGGAAGCCGACGGCAACCCCGTTAAGCTTTCGATAATGTGCCCCTCGACAGCCTGCTGGCAGGAAAAGCTAACCGATATCGTCGATAAGCTTTTGAACGAGGTCGGCGTCAATGCGGTTTATATGGACCAGATCGCGGCGGCTTCGCCCTTGATGTGCGAGGACAGAACACACTCCCACCGCGCAGGCGGCGGTACTTGGTGGGTAGAGGGATACAACAACCTTCTCGATCACGTCAACCGTATTCGTCCGGCGGACAAGGGTCTTTCGACCGAATGCACCGCGGATCCCTTTATGAAGCGTATGCAGGCTTACCTTACCTGGCTTTGGGTTCATAACCGCCAGGTTCCCGCATTCGTTGCGGTATATTCGGGATACGTCACCATGTTCGGACGTAATTACCGCTATATGCCTTATGACGACGATGAAGGACAGCGCATCAACATCGCTCAGTCCTTTACCTTCGGCGAACAGCTCGGCTGGAACGCACCCGACCTTTACCTTCAGATGAAGCATAAGGATTTCTATAAAAAATGCGTACACGAAAGAGCGAAGATCGGCTCTTATATGTACAACGGCAGATTGCTTCGCTCGCCGAAGTTTACCGATGACGCGCCCATTCTTCGCACCGAGCGCTGCAAGGAGGCTTATGGCGGAATCGTCGAGCATTCGGCGGTATTTTCCGAGCTTTGGGAGCGCCGCGACGGCAAAAAGCTTCTTGTTATCGTGAATGCGGGCGTAACCGACGCGAACGTTTTATTCAGCCGCGGTCTTGAAGACGGCGTTTACAGCCTTTCGGGCGACGTAAGCGGAGCGCTCGAAATTGCAAACGGCAAGGGATCTGTCAAGCTTCCTCCTCTTTCGATTTCTTACGTAAGCTTCGAATAAACCGTAAAAGAACGGAGTTTTTATAATGCTTTTTGGATTTTTCCGCCCCGATATGGCGTTTTACGACGTTTATGCGATAACGCCCGAAGCGCTTGCGGAGTTGGGGATAAAAGGAATAGTTTTCGATATAGACAACACGATCGCCCCTTACGAGGTCGAGGACCCGACGCAAAAAATGAAGGATTACTTTGTAACGCTTCGCGAATCGGGCATAAAAATGGCATTCGTTTCCAACAATAAGGGCGCGCGCGTAAGCCGATTCAACGAAAGCTTGGGACTTTATTACGTCTGCAAGGCGGGGAAGCCCTCGCCCAAGGGGGTTAAGAAGTGCATCGAGCATTTCGGCTTATCGAACGACGAGGTTATCGCTGTCGGTGACCAGATCTTTACCGATTGCATCGCCGCGCACCGCGCAGGCATAAAATTTGCTCTTGTCAAGCCGATACAACCCGTTGAGAGCGCATTTTTCCGCTTCAAGCGATTTTTGGAGCGCCCCTTTGTCCGCGGTCTCGATTGGCTTTCGGCTAAGGATGCAATTATAAAATTGCGATTGAGAAAGAACAAAATCAAAGGAAAATAGTTATGAGTGCAAAATTCGGACCGGGCGGTAACTCGGATTCCTTCCGCGCCGCAGGTTTAAAATCGACACTTCAAGCCCCCGGATTTGTTCGCGAATTGGGGCTCGAGGCGTATGAATACGAGGCGGGAAACGGCATAACCGGAAGCAACGAAATGTTTTCGGCGGTCGGACGCAAGGCAAAGGAGCACGGCATAAAAATGTCGTTCCACGCGCCTTATTTCATCTCGCTTTCCTCGGTTGAGCCCGAAAAAAGGGCAAACAGCGTCGAATACATAAGAAGAAGCGCCGAGGTCAGCACGCTCTTGGGCGCCGATATAATGGTGGTTCATTGCGGCTCCTGCGCAAAAATATCGCGTGAGACGGCGATGTCTTATGCACATGAAACGCTTGAAAATACAGCGCAAATGATGTCGGACTGCGGGTTTGAGCCCCGCGTCGGCATCGAAACCATGGGTAAGGTCAATCAGCTCGGCACCCTTGACGAGGTACTGACACTTTGCAAGATTTCGGGCAACTTCGCGCCTGTCGTCGATTTCGGACATCTTAACGCTCGCGACAGAGGTGTTCTCTACACAGCGGACGATTTCAAGCGCATTTTCGACAGAATATCCGAGGAGCTCGGCGCCTCCTATGCCGAAAACCTCCATTGTCATTTCTCGAAAATAATGTATACCGAAATGGGTGAAAAAAAGCACCTCACCTTTGATGATGAGGTCTACGGCCCGCGCTTTGAGCCGCTTGCCGAGGCGATCGTTTCGTTGGGTGTTTCGCCGACGATCATCTGCGAATCGGCAGGAACCCAGTCCGACGACGCCGTTATTATGAAGGTGCTCTACGAGCAGGAAAAAATCAGACAAAACAAGGCTTAGGAAAATATAATGAAATTTAACGAAATCACGATTCACACAACGACAATCGGCGCAGAGGTCATCTCGGGCGTGCTTATGAACGAGGGCATCACCTGCTTCTCGGTCGACGACCCCTCCGACCTCGCCGAATTGCTCGAAAATAAATACGTCCCCTTCGATTACGTCGAGGAGGGCTTGCTCCGCGAGGATGGCGACGTTTTGGTAAGAGTTTACCTTGCCGAAAACGAGCAGGGACTTCTTCAATTAGAGGGTGTGCTCGCAGGCATCAATAAGCTCAAGGCTGAAAACGAGGATTGGCTCGGCAGCCTTGAAACCGAGCTTTCGGTCACCGACGAAAAGGATTGGGAAAACAATTGGAAGCAGTATTTCCACCCGCTTCCCATCGGCGAGAATTTCTTGGTCGTGCCCTCTTGGGAAAAGGTTCCGGGCGAGGGTAGGGTTGTTATCGAAATCGACCCCGCGTCCTCCTTCGGTACCGGCAGACACGAAACCACCGCGCTTTGCCTCGAAGCGCTTGAAAAGCTTGAGCCCGCAGGCAAAAACGTGCTTGATATGGGCTGCGGAAGCGGTATATTGGGCATCGGCGCCTCGCTTTTGGGCGCTAACCACATCGACGCTGTCGACATCGACATGGTCGCAACCCGAATCGCATCCGAAAACGCAGAAAAGAACGGCGTTCCCGCCGACGAAATCGACGTTGTATGCGGCAACGTGCTTACCGACGAAGCACTTTGGAATCGCTTCGCTTCCAAAAAATACGATATAATTCTTGCGAACATCGTTGCCGACATAATCGACGCGATGATGCCGCTTTTCGATTCCTGCCTTCACAAATCGGGCAGAATGGTCTGCTCGGGAATTATTTCCCCCAGAAAGGAATTCGTCCTCGAATCGCTTGCAAGACACGGCTTTGAGGTCGAAGAAATCAAAGAAAAGAACGATTGGGTTGCCATTGTATGCAAGAAATCAACAACACCTTACAGGGAATTAGCACTGATATAAGCGATATCGAGCGCGAAATGCGCTCGCTTGAATCCGAGCTTGAATATCATTCCCGCCTTTATTACGAGCTTGATTCTCCGATAATTCAGGACGAGGAATACGACGCGCTTTTCAAACGCTTGGAGGATTTGGAGAAGGCTCACCCCGAGCTCTTGAACCCGAATTCACCGACACAACGCGTCGGCGGTAAGGTCTCCGAAAAATTTTTGGAGGTCAGGCACGAGGTGCCGATGGATTCCTTCGATAAGGTTTTCTCGGAGGAAGAAATATTTGAATTCGTCGAAAAGATAAAGTCGGCGTACCCCGATGCCGAATTTACCGTTGAAAAGAAGTTCGACGGGCTTTCGGTTTCGCTTGAATATGAAGACGGCTTGCTTGTTCGCGGTCTTACCCGCGGCGACGGAATTTCGGGCGAGGACGTTACCGAAAACATCAAAACGATAAAATCCGTACCGATAAAGCTTAACGGCGGAAGCGGCAAGATAATCGTTCGCGGCGAGGTCTATATGCCGCGTAAGGTCTTTGCGCGATTGAACGAAAAGCGTGACGCCGCAGGCGAAAAGAGCTTTGCGAACCCTCGTAACGCGGCGGCGGGCTCGCTCCGTCAGCTCGATTCGAAAATCTGCGCCGAACGCGGACTTCAGATATTCATCTTCAATCTTCAGCTTGCCGACGTTATGCCGAAAAGCCATATCGAATCGCTCGAAACGCTTAAAAGCTTGGGCTTTACGGTCTCCGACGGAACGGTCGTTTGCAAAACCGCAAAAGAGGTTGCAAGCGCGGTTGCCGAAATCGGATCTGCCCGTAAGAGCCTGCCTTACGATATAGACGGCGCGGTCATAAAGGTCGATTCGCTTGCTCTACGCGAGCGTTTGGGCAGCACCTCGGCGGCGCCAAGGTGGGCGGTTGCCTTTAAATTCCCTGCTGAAATCGTCGAAACAAAGCTTTTGGATATCGAAATTCAGGTTGGCAGAACCGGCGTGCTTACTCCGCGCGCGGTACTTGAGCCTGTGCATCTTGCGGGAAGCACGGTCTCCTACGCGACTCTTCACAATATAGATTTCATCCGCGAGCGCGACGTTCGCATCGGCGATACGGTGCGGCTTCGCAAGGCGGGCGACATTATCCCCGAAATAATTTCGGTCGTGACCGAAAAACGCCCCGCCGAAGCGATTTCCTTCGAAATGCCGACGAACTGCCCCTCCTGCGGCGAGCCCGTCGTGCGCGAGGATGGCGAGGCGGCGGTGCGCTGTATCAACCCCGATTGCGCTTCGCAATTAAGCCGTAACATCATCCACTTCGTTTCACGCGGAGCGATGAATATCGACAATCTCGGCGAAAGCGTGATCGAGCAATTCATCGAAAACGGCCTTATTAAAAGCGCGGCAGACCTTTATTATCTCAAAAAAGAGGATATTGCCTCGCTTGACCGACTCGGTGAAAAAAGTGCGCAAAACATCATAAATGCAATAGAAAAAAGCCGCGAGGCGGGGCTTGAGCGACTGCTTTGCGGGCTCGGAATACGCCATATCGGCGAAAAGGCGGCGCAATCGCTTGCCTCCAAGTTTGGAAACATTAATTCGCTGATGAGCGCAACCGTCGAAGAGCTTTTAACCGTCGACGACATCGGAAACGAAAGTGCCGAATCGGTGGTAAGATATTTCGAAAGCGACTCTGCGAAGGAGCTTGTGACCCGCCTGCTCGATGCGGGTGTTTCGGGCGAAAGCAAGGAAAAGCCCTTGGGAAGCTCGCTTGACGGCAAAACCATCGTCGTTACGGGAACTCTCCCGACGCTCAAGCGTCAGGAGGCAGAGGCGCTGATCCGTCTGCACGGCGGAAACGCAAGCGGCTCGGTCTCGAAAAAGACAAGCTATCTGCTATGCGGAACCGACGCGGGCAGTAAATTAAAAAAAGCTCAGGATCTCGGCATACCCGTCATAAACGAGGAAGAATTCCTCGCGATGATAAATTAAAATGAAAAGCTAAAAGGAGAAACAACATGGATTATTCCAAACTTCCGGTATTCGCCGAAGCGGACGTGGTGGTCTGCGGCGGCGGTACAGCAGGCGCGTTTGCTGCAAAGGCTGCGGCAGATATGGGCAAGAACGTGCTTATTATCGAACAGTTCGGCTCGCTCGGCGGCACTGCCACAAACGGCCTTGTTCTTCCGATAATGCATACCCATATTGCAGAAAATCCCCAGTGCTCTTACATTTCGAACATCGTTCGCGACAGATTGAACGAGCTCGGCGCGGCATTTAACGACGGAGCAAACTTCGACCCCCTCGTGCTCAAATCGGTTCTCGAAACCATCTGTGACGAAGCCGGCATCAGAATGCTCTTCCACACCTTTATAGCAGAAACGATCGTAAACGACGGCAAGCTCGAGGCTGTTGTCGTTGCAAATAAAAACGGTCTCGGTCTCGTAAAGGGCAAAATCTTCATCGACGGCACCGGCGACGGCGACGTTTGCGTGCGTGCAGGCGCGGGCTTCACTAAGGGCAACCCCGAAACCGGCAAGAACCAGCCGATTTCCTTGCGCTATTTGGTTGCGAACGTAGACGTTCATGCGTTCGGTGAATTCATTAAGGAACACATCGAAAAGACCGGCAAGACCTACGGCGCAAGCTACGACGGCGACAAAACGGTCTACGTTGCTTGCTGTGCGGGCGACCATTGGACCTTTGCGGATATTTTCGACGAAGCAATCAAGAACGGCGACCTCGAGGAAGACGACAAGAACTACTGGCAGGGCTTTATGGTTGCGGGCAGAGAAAATGCGATTGCCTTCAATAACCCCGAATTCTTCGACGACGTTGACGGCACCAATCCCGACCACCTCACCAAGACTCAGGTTCGCGGTAAGCAGCGCATCATCCGTCAGCTTCAGTTCTACAAGAAGTACATGAAGGGCTTCGAAAAAGCTTATATCGCCGAAATCGCTTCTATGGTAGGCATCCGCGAAAGCCGCAATATCGAAACCGAATACGTATTGACCGCAACAGACCTTCTCCGCCGCGTTAAGTTCGACGATATGTTCTGTCAGTCGAACTATCCCGTTGATATTCACGGTAAGAAGCTCAATTTCGAAGAAAATCTTTCTCCCGTTGACGATGGCAAGCCTTGGTATGAAATTCCTTACCGCTCGCTTGTTGTTAAGGGTATCGATAACCTTTACATCACCGGCCGCTGCCTCGGCGCGGAATTCCTTGCGCAGTCCAGCCTTCGCGTTCAGCACTCTGTTCGCGCATCGGGCGAAGCAGCAGGCATCGGCGCCGCGCTCGCGCTCGACCGCAATGTCCTCATTAAGGACATCGACGGCGCAGAGATTCGCGGTATAATGATCGAAAAGGGCGCAAAGTTTGTGCTTTAACAAGCGTTCGTTCGGCGCATACCGCACCAACGTCGATGAAGGCAGTAGGGGTTCTACAGCCATATCTCCGTTGTTGCAGTCTGCATCCAAACGCTCCGCTCGGAGTTGCGTTCTGCCCCGAAGCATAACAAGCGTTCGTTCGGCGCATACCTTAAAAACAAAGAAAAACCGCAGGTTATCCTGCGGTTTTTTGATTTGTAGAAGGTTATTTCTTAAACCAAATCGACTGATAAGGCTTTAAGGTGTCGCCGACGGAATCGTAGTTATTCAAAATGACCGTCATACCTGCGGGGACGCAGTCGGGCATAGCAATTTCGGTTTCGTCGAAGCGCGAAACGACGTAAATTATTTCGTCGCCTGCCTTGCGGGTGTAAACGCTCAAGCCGTTTTCGTTAAGCAAAAGCTCGAATTCTCCGTCCGCGAGCGCGGGCATTTCCTTGCGAAGCTTGATAAGCTTGCGGTAAAGATTAAGCACCGATTTTTCGTTCTTTTCCTGCTCTTCAACGGTAAATCCGGAATCGACCTGCGTTTTTATCCAAGGCGTGCCGTTGGTAAAACCGCCCTCGGATTCGGTCGACCAAGGCATAGGGGTACGTCCGCAATCGCGCGAGCCGAACTGCATCTTCGCGATAAGCTCGTCTTCGGAGAATTTGCCGGTCGCCTTAAGCTCGTTATATGCGTTGATGGTTTCAATGTCGCGGTACTCTTCGATCGAACTAAAGGTCGGGTCGTGAAGACCGAGCTCCTGTCCCTGATAAATAAAGGGAATTCCGCGCATACCGTAAAGCAGCATCGCGAGCATGGTTGCGCTTTCGTAGGGGTAGTTTTCGCGGTCGCCGAAGCGCGACAACGCGCGGGGCTGGTCGTGATTTTCCATAACGAGAACAGGGTAGCTGTCGTTTGCAAGACCGTTTTCCCACTTTGCAAGTATATCGACGAACGCCTTTCTGTCAACGGGCTCGGGGTCGAACTTGTCGCCGTTTACAC
Organism: Eubacteriales bacterium; assembly: GCA_045644305.1. Lineage (GTDB taxonomy): Bacteria > Bacillota > Clostridia > Oscillospirales > CAG-382 > Coliplasma. The sequence continues at coordinate 10,847 of JAZRGS010000056.1, forward strand.
GACCGAGCAAAAGGTGCTCAAACTGGAATGTCGTGGTAAGCTCGCCGCGGGATTCGCTTGTAAGGTCGAGCGCCTGCGCGGGGGTGAGTCCCCAGGTTTCGCCGACGGTGAATGCGCCGTGCGGCTCAAGCGCGCGGAGATGAAGCTCGTGAAGGAATTCGTGAAGCCTCGGGCCGTTGCCGCCGGCGTAAGGACGGGTAAAGTCCTTCGAAATGTTGTTGATAACGTCGCAACGGAATCCGTCGACGCCCATATCGAGCCAATAATTGATCATGTCCGCGATTTCTTGGCGAACGATCGGGTTTTCCCAGTTAAGGTCGGGCTGTTTTTTCGAGAAAAGATGGAGATAATACTGATCCGTCTTTTCGTCGTATTCCCAAGCGCTTCCGCCGAACGCCGCAACCCATTCGTTGGGCTCGTGTCCGTCGACGGGGTCTCTCCAGATGTAATAGTCGCGGTAGGGGTTGTCGCGGCTTTCTCTGCTCTTCACAAACCATTCGTGCTCGTCGGAGGTATGGTTGACAACGAGGTCCATAAGCAGGCGTATCCCGCGTGAATGCATCCCGTCAAGCATTTCCTTGAATTCCTCGATGCTGCCGTATTCGGGCGCGATTCCGCGGTAATCCGAAATATCGTATCCGTTGTCGTCGCCGGGCGAGGGATAGCAGGGGGAAAGCCAAACCGTATTTATTCCAAGCTCCTTTAAATAATCGAGCTTGCCGATAATGCCCTTGATGTCGCCGATGCCGTCACCGTTGGTGTCGCAATAGCTTTTCGGGTAAATCTGATAAGCGATTATTTCTTTATGCCACTGTTTCATAAAAACACCTCTTAACGTATTTTTTGTATTATAACAGAAAAAGAGAAACTTTTCCACCCCTTTTTCCGAAATAAATGCGCTCTATTCGGCATATATTTTGCGGAGGTGATATAATTGATACAGTTTTTGCTGAACATAGTCTCGAAATGCGTCTGCCTGTTGCTCCGCACGTCGGACACACATTCGTTCCCTCCGCCGCTTTCAAAGGAGGAGGAAAAAGCGCTGTTCCGAAGCGCGCACAAGGGGGATTTAAAGGCTCGGAATAAATTGATCGAGCACAACCTTCGACTCGTCGCGCATATCGTCAAAAAATATTACACCGCCTCGCCCGATCAGGACGACCTCATCTCGGTCGGTACTATCGGTTTGATAAAGGCGATCGACAGCTATAACGTCGAAAACGGAGCAGGCTTTGCCACCTATGCGGGCAAATGCCTTCAAAACGAAATACTGATGTATTTCCGCGCGCAGAAAAAGCATATAAACGTGACCTCTATAAACGACCCCGTCGACGTTGACAAAGAGGGGAATCCGCTGACCTATCTCGAAATAATAGCGTCACCCGACGACATCGTCGATTCGATCGACCGAAAAATCAAGCTCGAAAGGATTGCAAAGGCGATAAATTGCGTGCTTGACGAGAGGGAAAAGAAGATAATGGTGCTCCGTTACGGCTTGAATAAGAGCGGCAGGCATTATGCCCAACGCGACGTCGCCGAGCTTATGGGCATTTCGCGCTCTTACGTTTCGCGTCTCGAAAAAAGCGCAATATCCAAAATCCGCGATTATATGAAATGTAAATAAATTGTAAAGTTCGTAAGGGCGCCGTTGACAGTGAATAAGCACGCTGTTAACCTATTCAAGGGAGGTGTTGTTATGAACGTTTTATCAATAAAAGAGCTTTTTAAGACCTACGGAAAAAACGAAAGCGAGGTAAACGCTTTAAAAGGTATCTCGCTTGAAGTCTCCGAGGGTGAATTCATTTCGGTTATCGGAACCTCGGGAAGCGGAAAATCGACGCTTCTTCACATTATAGGCGGCGTAGACACTCCTACTTCCGGTACCGTGTGTGTCAACGGACAGAACGTACACGAAATGACCGAAAAAGAGCTTGCTCTGTATCGAAGAAGAACGGTTTCTCTTATATATCAGGCATATAACCTTATTCCTATGCTCAACGTTCGCGACAACATAACTCTGCCGAGCGAGCTTGACAAAAAGGAAGTGGACGAGGAACGCCTGCTGAAGACCATGAAAACGCTGGGAATTGCCGAAAAGGAATTTCATTATCCGCCGTACCTTTCGGGCGGGCAGCAACAACGCGTTGCGATTGCGCGGGCGGTATATACACAGCCCTCGATATTGCTTGCCGATGAGCCTACGGGAAATCTCGATTCGGAAAATACGAAGGAAATAATGTCACTTTTTCGCAGAGCAAACGAAAAATACAAACAAACGATTATAATCGTCACCCACGATATGAACGTCGCTTCACAGACCGATAGAATCATCCGCATTGAGGACGGAATGATCGTATCGGACGAAAGGATTTAAAATGCTTACGCTGAAGCTTGCGTTTGCAAGCATGAAAAAAACACCGATGCGAACGCTTATGACTTTTTTGGGCATCGCCGTTTCCTCGGCTTTGATATCCAGCATCTGCGGATTTGCCTCGACGATGATTCATTCGCTTGATTCAAACGACGTCGACTACGCCAATTACGCAATGGTGTTTATTGTGCTGACCCTTGCGATTTCGGTAGTATCGGCGACGCTTATCCGCGCTTTGTTCGTCATTACCTTCAACGAGCGCGTGAACGTTTTGGGGCTTCTGTCGACAGTGGGAATGACAAACAGAGGAAAAGCGGGGATGATAACGCTCGAAACGGCGCTTTACGCGGTTTTCGGCGGCTCGGTCGGTGCTGTTGCGGGAAGGCTGCTTTCGCGATTTCATATCGATTATATGAACGACGGTATGGCTAAATTTTATCTTGAACGTTATAAGATAGATTATTCGGGCGAGATGTTTTACCAATACTACGTTCCTGCTTGGGTTACCGTTGCTTCATTTGTGCTGGCTGTCGCTGTTACCGCTTATGCGGCATATAAGCCCATAAAGCGCTTGTCGCGGCTTTCTGTGATAAATTCGCTCAAAGCCGACGTAAGTATAAACGTTTCGCTCACTGAAGGAATATACGAGAAAATAATGAGCGGAGCGTTCGGCAGAATCGGAAGGCTTGCGGGACAGAATTTCCAGAACAACGCACCGCGTTACCGTGCGGTTTCCTTTACGCTTCCCTGTGCGCAAATTGTTTTTGTTAGCATATATTCGCTGTTCATGTGGGATTTTTGGGAACAAGGAATCAATAACGCTTACAACGACCCCCGCTTTACGAGCGGCATTTCGATAGGCGTAATCCTTACAGTGCTTGCGCTTTTGGGTGCTTTCGGAAGCATGACAGTGAATATAAACGGTCGGACGCGTGAGTTCGCAGTCTTCAAATCAATGGGCATGTCGAATGGCGAATTGTTCAAGCTGATGTGCTGTGAAAGTATTCTGATAATGCTTCACGCGGTTGTTTTCGGGCTGATAGGCTCTCTGCTTTCGGTCGGGGCGCAGTACTTGTTCCTCTGGACCTCTGCGGTTGTGCAGTGGTTTCATTTCCCTTGGCGCGAATGGTCTGTGTTTGTGCTGATAGACGCCTTGTTCTGTATTGTATTCGCCGTCTATGCCAATCTCAAACTGCGAAAGCTCAATATCGCGTCGGCGATGAAGTAGATTTACAAGAAAAATCAAAAAGGAAGGGCACAAACCTTCCTTTTTCTATTGATTTATTCGGCGTTTTGAAGTATAATATAATGAATATCAATTTGATTCGATAAGCTTTTGCTTCAAATCGTCGAGACTGCCGAAGCAATATCCGCGGTTTCGTAATTCATCGATAACGTCGGGCAGAACCGACGCGTTGGTTTGGCTTGTCGGATGCAAAAGCATAACCATTCCGTCGTGCGCCTGCGCTAAGATCTTTTCCTTGGCGTAATCGGGACTCGGCTGCTTGCCGTTATCCCAATCGGCGTATGCGAACGACCAAAACACGGGCGTATAACCCAATTCCTTACAGAACGAAAGCGTCTTTACCGAAAAAGCCCCCTCGGGCGGACGGAAATATTTTTCCATTTCGCGCCCCGTAAGCTCATAGTAAGCCCTCTCGACGCCCGACAATTCGGCTTTGAATTCGTCGATATTTGAAATTTTCGACATATCGCCGTGGCTTGTCGTGTGGTTACAGACAAGGTGTCCCTCGTCTGCCATTCGTTTGACTGTTTCGGGGCTGTTTTTGATAATTCCGGGAAGAATAAAAAAGGCGCCGCGCACGTCCTTCTCCTTCAGGGTATCGAGTATGCTTTCGACCGAATCGTTCGAATATCCCGCGTCGAAGGTCAAATAGACGGTTTTGTCGTCCTCGGGTCCCAAATAAAGCGCAACGTCCGAATTTTCGGGAAGCTTTCCTCCCAAAATATCGGGCCGCGTGTTGTCGCTTTGGGTTTTGTAAAACCAATTAATCCGCTCGTTTTCGGCGTATGCGTCGACGGTGCTTCCGAATAACGCACAAATCGCAAAAATCGATGCGATAGCTTTAAGCTTCAAAAAAATCACTCCCTTCCGATATATTTTCTTCTTTAAAAACGGTTTGTATACCGAAAAATTTTCAATCAACGAGGTATGTTATGGTAGTTTGCGCACCCTTCGCACCCGTGTATAAAACCCCCGAGCTTATGGCCGAGCAGGTCGACGAGCTCCTTTACGGTGATGAGGTCGAAATAATCGACGAGCTCGGCGGATTCTATAAAATAAAAACCGATTACGGCTATATCGGCTGGACGATAAAGCATAACCTTTTCGAAAAGCTTCACGATGCGAACAGCATAGTGTCGGTTCGCTTTGCCGATTTGCTTTTCGAGGGACGCAATTATTACCAAGCGCCCATAACCTTGCCGTTCGGCGCAAGGGTTGACGTCGGATTTTCGCACAAAGAGGACAGGTACGGCTTCTGCGTGCTTCCGAGCAAGCGAATTTATTACATTCATAAAAATCATATAACCCCGATTGAAAAAACCGAAAAAAGCGAAGCCGAATTGCGCGATCTGATAGTCGAAACCGCAAAATGCTACCTCGGCGCTCAGTACCGCTGGGGCGGAAGAACCCCTTACGGTGTCGACTGCTCGGGACTTTGCTTTAACGCATATCGCTTTAACGGCATCAATATCTGGAGAGACGCGGACTTTGAAAGATCCGAAAGTCTTAGAAAAATCGACCTTGCCGAAGCGAAAAAGGGCGACCTTCTCTTCTTTAAGGGTCACGTCGCGATGTATCTCGGCAACGGCGAGATAATCCATGCCTCGGCGTCGGCGGGCAGGGTGGTTATCGAAAATTACGATGACAAAGAAGGCCTGAAAGAAATCTTTATCTGTGTAGGAACTGCATTCTGATGAATTTTGATTTTGTAACACAAACCGAAATAGAAAAGCAATATGATATCGCACTCTCGCTTCGCACCGAAACCGAGGGTAAAAAGGCGTGCGTCATAACCTTCGGCTGTCAGCAGAACGAAAACGACAGCGAACGAATCGCGGGCTCGCTTGAGCTTTGCGGCTACGAAATAACCGAGGATCCCGATTCTGCTCATATGATAATCATAAACACCTGCGCAATCCGCGAGCACGCAGAAATCCGCGCGCTTTCCGAGGCGGGGCAGTTCAAGGGCAGAAAGGAACGCGACCGAAGCATAAAAATCGGGCTTTGCGGCTGTATGGCACAGCAATCTCACCGCCGCGACCAGATCTATAAAAGCTATCCATACGTCGATTTCGTTTTCGGCACGGATATGCACCACAAGCTCCCCGAAATCATCCAAACCGCGCTCAAGGCGAAGAAGCGCTTTTCCTTCATCACCGATGCACCGCATAACGAATTCGGCGTAATAAGCGAGGGAATGCCGGTTCGCCGTGAAAATTCATACAAGGCTTGGGTGCCGGTTATGTACGGCTGTAACAATTTCTGCACCTATTGCGTTGTTCCCTTCGCGAGAGGGCACGAGCGCTCGCGCAGAAAAGAGGATGTTTTAGCCGAGGTTAAGGCGTTGGTAGAGCAGGGGTATAAGGATATAACTCTTCTCGGTCAAAACGTAAACTCCTATAACGGCGGCTGCGATTTTGCGACGCTTCTGGATGAATGTGCCTCGTTTGAGGGCGAATACCGCGTCAGATTTATGACCAGCCATCCGAAGGATGCGTCGAGCGAGCTTATCGACGTTATTGCAAGGAACGAAAAGGTTGCAAAGCATTTTCATCTGCCTGTGCAATCGGGCTCGAGCAGAGTGCTTAAGCTGATGAACCGTAAATACACTCGCGAGCAATATTTGGAAAAGGCGCGTGAAATCAAGGCGAAAATTCCCGACGTTGCAATCACGACCGATATAATTATCGGCTTCCCGACCGAAACCGACGAGGATTTCGAGGAAACCTATTCGCTCGTACGCGAGGTCGGCTTCGATATGATCTATTCCTTCATCTACTCGCCGCGCAAGGGAACTCCTGCCGCCGAGATGGAGCAATTGCCGCAAGAGGTCAAGAGCGCACGCTTTGAGCGTCTGCTTGCCTTGCAGAATGAGATCGGCTTGGAGAAGAACCAAGCGCTCGTCCCCTCCCGTATGCGCGTTTTGTGCGAGGGCGTGAGCAAAAACAATCCGACCCTTTATGCAGGGCGCACGGACGGCTATAAGATCGCCTTCTTTGAAGGGACAGAGGAGGACGTCGGCAAATTTATCACGTTCGAGGCAGAACGCGCCGACGCGTATGCTTTGTACGGAAAGAAAGTATT
>JAZRGS010000057.1:0-13033 GCA_045644305.1 Eubacteriales bacterium
GGCTCGGGATTGATATTCATTTATGAATCGTCGGGATCTCTAAAAATCTATAATCCCGCAAACGGTGCATCAAAAACCCTGAAATTAAACTGACAGATACATTCTCCTTACGAAAGCACTCTCGGCCTTAACGGTTGAGAGTGTTTTTTTATGCGGTAAAGATTCGGCAAAGAAAAATCAAAAAACACGCAACGGCTTGAAAATAAAGGACTTTTAAAGATTCTAAATTTAAAAATTATTATTGATTTATCGGAAAAACTGTGTTATAATTCCGCTGTATGTAAAAATCTCCTTACTGAAAGGGAAAACAAAATGGCTCTTAAGGAATTATTCGGTAATTTTGCCAATCTTGATTGGAAAATGTGCGTAATGTGGGTCATCGGCGGCGTGCTTATCTATCTTGCTATCAAGAAGGATATGGAACCCACGTTGCTTCTCCCCATGGGTTTCGGTGCGATCCTTGTAAACCTTCCGCTTTCCGGCGCGATAGGCGATCACGGACCTCTCACCACACTTTATAACGCAGGTATTGCAAACGAACTGTTCCCGTTGATACTTTTCATCGGTATCGGCGCGATGATCGACTTCAGTCCGCTTCTTTCCAACCCGAAGCTTATGCTATTCGGTGCGGCGGCGCAGTTCGGTATCTTCTTTACACTTTGCATGGCGTCTATCTTCTTTGTAGATAAGGACGCAGCTTCTATCGCTATTATCGGTGCGGCAGACGGCCCCACCTCTATCGTAGTTGCACAGGCGCTCGATTCGAACTACATCGGTGCAATAATGGTTGCGGCATATTCCTATATCGCGCTCGTGCCTATCATTCAGCCTCCCGTTATTAAGCTTCTTACCACTAAGAAGGAACGTATGATAAGAATGCCTTACGTTCAGCGCGAGGTTTCCCAAACCACCAAGGTTCTTTTCCCGATCATTCTTACCGTTATCGCAGGTCTTATCGCACCCGATTCGGTTGCGCTTATCGGCTTCTTGATGTTCGGTAACCTTATCCGCGAATGCGGCGTTTTGGCATCACTTTCCGACACCGCACAGAAGGTTCTTGCAAACCTTGTTACCATCTTCCTTGGTATCACCATCGCTTGTCAGATGCAGGCAGAGCAGTTCCTTTCTTCCGCAACCCTCCTTATCATGGGCTTGGGTCTTGTTGCGTTCATCGTCGACACCGCGGGCGGCGTTCTCTTTGCAAAGTTCTTGAATCTCTTCCTGAAGACCAAGATGAACCCCATGATCGGTGCGGCAGGTATTTCGGCATTCCCGATGGCAGGCCGTGTCGTTCATAAGATGGCACTTAAGGAAGACCCCCAGAACTTCCTTCTTATGCAGGCTACCGGCGTTAACGTTTCGGGTCAGATCGCTTCCGTTATCGCAGGCGGTATGATTCTTAACTTCTTCGGTTGATAGGGAAAGGAGAGTAAAATCAATGAAAAAATTTGTTCTTGTTCTTCTCACCGTTATTCTTGTTTCCTGCACGTTTGCAATGAGCGTTTCTGCCGAAAGCACCTTTATCGCAGACGTTTCTTTTGAAATCGGAAAGCTTGAGGGTTTTGATAATTTCTGCGTTACTTCGATAATTCTCGTTCCCGATGAAACCAACTCAATGGTTATCAACGGTACGACAGTGGTTGACGGGAAAGACGTTGATTGGACCGAAAAGTATGACCTTGCCACCGAACAGTATCTTGCACTTTTCAAGGTCAATGGCTCCAATCTCGTTTATGATGCGGCTACGGCACAGGTAATTCCCGAATCGGCGGCAGATATTATCATTTCTGCTATTCAGCCCACCACTTTGGACGTTGATCTTGAATATAACGGCTTCGGTAACGACGGATTTTTGAGAAACATTAAGTATATGGGTCTCGGTATGCTCGGTATTTTCGTAGTTATTGGTCTTGTAATGCTTATCACCTATATTCTCAACAACGTTACCGCCAAGAAAAAAGCGTAAATATTAAAAAGGAGCTGTGAAGTGAAAGCAGCTCCTTTTAATTTTTATCAAACTATTGCGGATTTTTATATTTGGGTGTATACTGTAAAAAACCTTTGACTCTCGGAAGGAGAAAAAAATATGGCTCTGAATAAAAGAAGCAGCGGTGTGCTGATGAGCATTTCTGCGCTTCCGTCGGAATACGGCGTCGGCGTTTTCGGCAGTGAAGCCGTTGAATTCGCAAAAAAGATAAAGGAGATGGGCTTTTCCTATTGGCAGGTTCTGCCCTTTACTCCGCTTGATTACGCAAACTCACCTTATGGCTCGGACAGCGCCTTCGCGGGCAACGAGCTTTACATAAACCCCGACCTGATGGCGGAAAGCGGCTATATTACAAAGGCCGAGGCTGAAGCCACCAAATACAACGGAAGTCCCTACGTTGCCGATTATGCATTCGCAAGAGAAAAGCGTGAGGAATTAATGCGCCTTGCGTTTTCGCGTCTTGATAAGGCGCAAAGGGACGAAATCGCCGTTTTCATAAGTCAGCGCGGTCTTTTTGACCATTGCCTTTACCGCGCGTTGAAAAATAAAAACGGAAACAAGAAGTTCTGGGAATGGGAAATCGGCGGCAGACACAGCGAGGCGATTTCGCTTGTGCCCGAGCTCGATAACGAGATTCTTTATCACGGCTTCGTTCAATATCTCTTCTATACTCAATGGTTGGATACCAAGGAGCAAATCAACAATCTCGGCGTTGAAATAATCGGTGATATGCCGATTTACGTATCCCGCGATTCTGCCGACGTTTGGGCAAATCCCGAGCTTTTCGATATCGATAAGGAGACCTATAAGCCTGCGCGCGTTGCGGGATGTCCGCCCGATTATTTTTCGGAGGACGGTCAGCTTTGGGGCAATCCCTTATACGATTGGAAATACCACAAATCCAACGGCTATGAATGGTGGATCAAGCGCATTAAGCGCCAATTCGAGCTTTACGATATGTTGAGAATCGACCATTTCCGCGCGTTTGCATCCTATTGGGCGATCAAGGGCGATGCTTTGACCGCGCGTGACGGCATTTGGAAAAAGGGCCCCGGAATGTCGCTTTTCAAGGCGGTTAAGGCGGCATTGGGCGAGGTTCCCATCATCGCAGAGGATTTGGGCGTGTTCGGCGACGACGTCGTCAAGCTTTTGAACGACACCGAATTCCCCGGAATGCGCATAATTCAGTTCGGCTTCGACCCCAACGACGACCCGACGCATCTTCCTCACAATTACCCGAAAAACTGCATCGCCTATACCGGCACTCACGATAATAACACGCTGTTGGGCTGGCTTTGGGAGGCAAGCGAGGAGGAACGCCGCTTTGCGCTCGATTACGTCGGATTTGACCACGGCGACTGGGGCAAGGGCGGTTACGACGCGCCTGCCTGCAGGAAGATAATCGAAGCTGTTTGGCGCTCGAGCGCGTATATGGCGATAATTCCTTTTCAGGATATGTGCGGCTTCGGAAGCGATGCGAGAATGAATATTCCGGGCGACGACAGCGGAAAGTGGCGCTTCAGAACCACCTTCGAAACGATAAATTCCATCGACTCGGCATATTTCACTAAAATAAACTCGGATTTTCGCAGAAAATAATCGAGTTAATTGCCAAAAAAGGGTTGAATTATTTATTAAATGTGATATAATCTCCCATGGAATCACTTATGAATTTCAGAGGTAAAATTATGAAAAAGTATAAGGCTGCCGTTATTGGTTGCGGTAACATTTTCCCTATGCACGCAGTAAGCATCGTAAGATGTGAAAATGCGGAACTCGTTGCAGTTTGCGACGTTAAGAAGGACAGAGCCGACGCAAAGGCCGCAGAATTCGGCGTAAAGGCTTATTACGACTATATTGAAATGCTCGAAAAGGAAGATATCGACGTAGTTCATATCTGCCTCCCTCACTATCTCCATCCCATCGTTTCTATCGAATGCAGCAAGCGCGGTAAGCACGTGCTTACCGAAAAGCCCATGTCGATCGAAATCGAGGATGCACGCGCTATGATCGACACCGCTAAGGACAACGGCGTCGTTCTCGGCTGTATCTTCCAAAACCGCTACAACGCAGGTACCGTTCTTACCAAGCAGTTGCTTGAAGACGGCACCTTGGGCGCTATCAAGTCGGCTAAGTGCTACGTTACCTGGGACCGCTCCGACGCTTATTACGGAAGCAGCGACTGGAAGGGCACTTGGGACAAGGAAGGCGGCGGTGTTATCATCGACCAGGCTATCCATACCCTCGATATGATGCGTTACCTCATCAACCGTCCCGTTGAATCTGTTGACGCTACCATCGCAAACCGCGGCCACGCGAAGATCGACGTTGAAGATACCGCAGAAGGCGTTATCCGCTTTGACAACGGTATGCTCGCAAACTTCCACGCAATCAACTATTACACCTACGACGCAGAGGTGTTCATTGAATTCCACTGCGAAAACGGCGTTGCTACTCTCGTTGCCGACAGAGCAGATATCAAGCTTTACGTCGGCAGAGAATTCCATGCAGTACAGCCTAACGAGCACTTCGGCTACGGCAACGTTAAGTCCTGTTGGGGCGTAAACCACTGCAAGCAGACCAACAGTTTCTATGAATGCTTGGCAAGCGGCGAAGAAATGTTCATCCCCGTTGAAAGCGCATACGAAACCATGGAAATGATCTGCGCTATCTACAAGAGCGGTAAAACCAGAGAAAGAGTTTTCCTCAACAAATAAGTAAAAGCAAAGGGAGGTCTTAGGCCTCCCTTGTTTTAAATGAACGGAGCAAATAATGCTTGATATTCTTGAAACCGAAAAAAGCTTTATATTAAAGCATATAAAAGAGGGCGACACGGTTGCCGATTTCACCATGGGCAACGGTCACGACACGCTCTTTTTCTCGAAGCTCGTCGGCGAATCGGGTCACGTTTTTGCGTTCGACATTCAGCCCGCCGCGCTTGAAAGCACGAAAAAGAGGCTTGAAGAGAACGGCGCGCCGCAGAATTACACGCTTATCAACGATTCGCACCACAACGCAAAAAAATATATCGACCGCAAAATAAAGGCAGGTATGTTTAACCTCGGGTACCTTCCGGGAAGCGATAAAAGCGTTACGACCAAGCGCGAAACGACGCTCCCTGCGATAGAGGCGGCGATCGATCTGCTTGATGACGACGCGATCCTTTTGATCGCCGTTTACCCCGGCCACGAGGAGGGCGAAATCGAGGGCGAGCTTATTAACGATATGCTATCCACGCTCGACCGAAAGAAATATTGCTGTGCGAAATTCCGCATCATCAATTCGCCCACAAGCTCGTATTTCTATATCGTCGAATCAAAGTAGGGTGCGTGACGCACTTAGCAGCTCCCGCGGTGAAGGTTGGATGGAAATGAAGACCGCTGCCCGCGAGGACAAGGGTTCTTCTATGCGCGAATAGAAGGGTTGGTTTTTTCCGCGAGGGCAAGATTTATTAATAATTAGAAGGATGTAAGATGAGGTAAACAACCTCATCGAGGTTATAAAATGCTATTATTCGTTATTCGCCACGGCGACCCTATATATGACCCCGACAGCCTTACCGAAAAGGGAAAGCGTCAGGCAGAGGCTGTCGGAAGAAGACTTGCGCTTCACGGCGTCGACAAAATTTTTGCCAGCACAAACAAGCGCGCACAGCTTACGGCTCAGCCGACCTGCGAGCTTATGGGCAAGCAGATGGAAATTCGCGATTGGATGAGCGAAGACAACGCCGCGCGCGATTTTATGCTTAAGGACCCCGAAAGGGATGGCCGTTGGTGCTGGTCGTTCGGTATGGACCCGACGCGTTACCGAACCGAGGAAACGCTTGCATTGGGCGATAAATGGTACGAAGCGTTCCCCTTCAATCTTTGCAACGCGAAGGCGGGTTTTGAAAGAATCGGACGCGAATCCGACGCCTTTTTCGAATCGCTTGGCTACAAGCGCGAGGGCTTGAAGTACCGCGTGCTGAACCACACCGAAGAAAGAGTTGCGGTTTTCTGCCATTACGGCTTCGGTATGACTTGGCTTGCTTATATTTTGAATATCCCGCCCGTTCTTTTCTGGTCAAGCTTTGATATCAACCACACCGGCGTTACGGTTATTAACTTCCCCGAGGGCGAAAACGGATTCACTACCCCCAGAGTGCTTTGCTTCTCGGACAATTCGCACCTTTACGGCGACAGGCTTCCGTATGAATTCACTAATTACATCAAGCTTTGATTTTTTGGAGAAATAATTATGCTTTTATACGTTATTCGCCACGGCGACCCCATTTATAATCCCGACAGCCTTACCGAAAAGGGTAAGCGTCAAGCCGAGGCATTGGGCAGACGTCTTGCGGTAAACGGGCTCGATAAGATCTATTCCTCGCCGCTTATCCGCGCACAGCAGACCGCTCAGCCGACCTGCGAGCTTTTAGGTAAAAAGGCGATTATTGCCGATTGGACAAGCGAGGCACACACTTGGGAGGAATTCACCTTCGAGGACCCGAATCTCGGCGGTGCGCTCAATTGGTGCTTCCACGTTCAGACGACAAGATATAAGACCCCCGAAATTCTCGCTTTAGGCGACAAATGGTACGAGGCAGAGCCGTTTTGCCATTCAAAGGCAAAGCAGGGATATGAGCGCATTATGCGTGAATCGGATGCCTTTATGGAGGAATTGGGGTATAAGCGCGAGGGGCTTAACTACCGCATAATCCGTCCGAACGACGAACGCGTCGCGGTTTTCTGCCATCAGGGCTTCGGTACGACTTGGATGTCGCACCTTTTGGGCGTGCCCCCTATCCTTTTCTGGTCGACCTTCGATATGAACCATACGGGTGTCACGATCATCGAGTTCAAGAACAATAAGGATGGCTTCACCGCGCCGATCTGCCTTGCGGTTTCGGACACCTCGCATCTTTATGCCGAAAGATTGCCGTTAAGATTCGCAAACGGAACAAAGCTTTAATAAAAAAGGGGAGGAATTCGTCCTCCCTTTTCTTATACAATAAAAAGCAAATGCTATTGTGCGTTTTGATATTTTTGCTTGGTTTGCTGAATCTGCTGTTGGGGCGCTTGAGTCGAGGGATACCAGCCCTTCTGCTCCATTTTCGCGTAGATTTCGTTCTGGATACAGAGGCAATCGTTAAGCGCCTGCTTGAATGCCGCGTTTACGTTGGGGGTCGACGATTCGATGGTGCCGTGCATAAAGATGTCACAAGCGTTTTTTACGCTCGTGAGAATGTTGTCCATGATAACCTGATCCTGCATATTGTTCTCCTTTAAAGCAAATTATAGATGGAATCGAACGTTTTCTGCTGCTTTTGAGCGATGCTTTGCAGGAAATTCGAAAGCTCGGTATCGCCTACGCTGTTCGAAAAATCGCTGCATACGGTTTTGATTTGCTTTACGTGACCGAGCGCGTCCTCGATATAAAGAAGTTCCTTGGGTGACATAAAATACCTCCGAAGATTTTGTTTGTGGCTTTATTGTTGCCGAAGAATTGTTGTTGTATTCGCGAAATTTTAAAAATCGCTTGAAGAAGTGTTTTTGATGTGTTAAAATAAGAAAAAATCAAATCGGAGGCAGCTATGGCAGGATACGATTGTTTGTACAGTTTATTGGTCGAGGAATTGAATCAGTTGTTCGAGGAGGGTAGGGTTATCGACCGCGATGCTTACCGCGAGCGATTGAATCAAGCCAGAGATGACAAGCAAAAGCTTATGGAGATATATTCCGAGCTTTGTGCGCTTCCCAAACGCGACGATTTTCCTTACGTTGAGCCGACCGAGCTTGACGAAATTTACGAAAAAAGCGATATAAATAAGCTTCCCGACGATAAATTCACCCCCGTTGATTCGGATTATTTTTACGGAGCGTGGCTCGGACGCTGTATCGGCTGTGCGCTCGGTCAGCCTGTCGAGGGTTGGAAATCCGAAAGAATCATTAATTGGTATAAAAACGCGGGAAAGTATCCGATAAAATATTTCGTGCCGACCGTTTCGGGCGAGGAACGCAACGAGGGACTTGCGACCGACGAAAAGCTTTGCGGTATGCCGCTTGATGACGATACCCGATTCACGGTTGTTTTCTATCTCTTGCTCAAGGAGAAGGGATATAATTTCGACTCGTGGGACGTCGGCAGCCATTGGGCGTGGAACCTGCCCTTCCGCTTTGTCTGCACCGCCGAAACACAGGCGTACCTTAATTATATAAACGTCGATATCTTTACGCCTTGGTGGAAGCCCGAAAATGCGATGGAATTGCTTAAAAGCGAGAGGGTAAACAGCTACCTGAATCCCTATCGCGAATGGATAGGCGCTCAGATTCGTTGCGACGCGTTTGCATACGCCGCGGCAGGTATGCCCAAGCTTGCGTCGAAGCTTGCACATACCGATGCATATTTTTCTCACGTTAAAAACGGCATTTACGGCGAAATGTTCTTCGCGGCATTGATCGCGGCGGCGTTCACCGAAAAGGACGTCGAAAAATGCTTCGAAACCGCCCTTGCGGTCATTCCCAAGCAGAGCAGATTTTACGAGGACGCCGTTTGGGCGCGTGAGCTTGCATTGAGCGATATGCCTCGCGACGAGCTTATCAAAACACTTCTCGAGCGCGGCGGCAGATACAGCTGGGTACATACCATCAACAATGCGACCTTCTGTATCGCGGCGATAATGCGATATAAAAACGACTTCAGAGAAGCGGTCGCCTTTGCGGTTGAGTGCGGCGCGGATACCGATTGCAACGGAGCCACCGTCGGCTCGTTTATGGGCGCACTGCTCGGCGGCAAGGGTGTTCCCGAGGACCTCAAGGACGGCATGAAGGACACCTTCAGCGTCGGCGTTACGCCTTACGACAATTACTCGATAAAGGCGTTCGCAAAAGAGTTTAAGGATCTTCACGAGCAGCTTAACAAGGCTTGATTTTTATGGGATGCGTAGGGTTAAAAATCCACGCATCCCTTTGATTTTTGGGCATATTATTGTACAATCATACTTTTGGATGCAGACACATATTTATCGAAATAAACAATAATCCGAAAATCGAAAAAATATTGGAAAAAGGTCTTGACAAACCTTGTCGAAATCGGTACAATAGCAGACGGTTAGTCGAGGCTAACTGTATTTTCGGATAAGGCCTTGCAAAAGCGCGAAGAGCCTAATATCAATTCTGTTCTAAAGAGGAAAACGGCAAAAATGAGCTTAAGGGACGCAGTTGTAGGTAAAGAATACATTATTCGTCATATCGAAACCGAAGATGAAGAGCTGAACGCGTTTCTTTTTTCGCTCGGCTGTTACAGCGGCGAAGCGATAACCGTTGTTTCGCGTAAAAGAGGCGGCTGTGTGGTGTCGATAAAGGATGCCAGATACAGCATCGATAATCAGCTTGCCGAGGCTATTCTTATCTGAAAACAATCAAATAAACGATTGTTTTTTTGACGGCGAGTTAGCTAACGCTAACCAAAGCCGAGAAGTTTATAGACGAAAGACAAATCCCGGAGGAAAATCCATGAGAATTGCATTGACGGGTAACCCGAATTCAGGTAAAACCACAATGTATAATGCGCTCACCGGCAGTAACGAAAAGGTTGGTAACTGGGCGGGCGTTACGGTTGATAAAAAGGAGCATCCCCTTAAAAGGGCATACTGCACGGGCAACGCACAGACAATCGTTGTCGACCTTCCCGGCGCTTATTCGATGTCGCCCTTTACAAGCGAAGAAAGCATCACAAGCATATACGTCAAGAACGAAAGCCCCGACGTTATCATTAATATAGTTGACGCTACAAACCTTTCGCGAAGCCTTTTTTTCACGACTCAGCTGTTAGAGCTCGGCATTCCTATGGTCGTTGCGCTCAACAAAAAGGACATTAACGATAAAAAAGAAACTGTCATCGATACCAAGAAGCTTTCGGAAAAGCTCGGCGTGCCTGTAATTGACACGGTTTCCACCTCGAACGAGGGACTTAAGGCTTTGATTTCCGAGGCTGTTGCGCAGGTCGGCAAAAGCCACAAGGCGCCGTACACTCAGGGTGAGGTTGACCTTGCCGATAAAAAGGCGGTGGAGGCGTCCGACCGTAGCAGATTCGTGTTCGTAAACGGGTTGGTCAAGTCTGTCGAGACCCGAAAGGTGCTCACCAAGGAACGAAATTTCGGCGACAAGATCGATGAAATCCTTACGAGCAAATGGCTCGGAATTCCGATTTTTGCCGTCGTTATGTTCTTGGTTTTCCAGATATCTCAGGTTTGGGTCGGTACCCCGATATCCGATCTGCTGGTAGGCTGGTGCGAGGTATTTCAGGGTTGGATAGGCGAGCTTTTGGCAAACGCAAATCCTCTTCTTTCTTCAATACTCGTCGATGGCGTTATCGGCGGCGTAATTGCGGTTGTCGGCTTTTTGCCCTTGGTTATGGTCATGTATTTCCTCATCGCGTTGCTTGAGGATTGCGGATATATGTCGAGAGTGGCGGTTATTCTCGACCCGATTTTCAAAAAGGTCGGGCTTTCGGGCAAATCGGTCATTCCCTTCGTAATAACCGTCGGCTGTGCCGTACCCGGAATTATGGCAAGCCGCACGATAAAAAATGAACGTGAGCGCAGAGCAACGGTTATGCTTGCTCCCTTTATGCCTTGCGGCGCAAAGATTCCTGTTATTGCTTTATTCGCAGGCGCGTTTTTCGACGACGCGGGCTGGGTGAGCACGCTTATGTACTTCTCGGGCATCGTTCTTATCTTCCTCGGTGCGGTTCTCGTAAACCGTATTACCGGCAACACCAAGAAAAAGAATTATTTCATCATAGAGCTTCCCGAATATAAGGTTCCCTCGTTTGGAGGCGCATTCAAATCGATGTGCAGCCGCGGATGGGCATATATCGTGAAGGCGGCAACCATAATTCTTCTTTGTAATATGGTCGTCCAGATTATGCAGACCTTCACCTGGAGCTTTACCGTTGCAAAAACCGCCGATGCTTCGATCCTTGCCTCTGTCGCATCTCCCTTTGCATACATACTTCTTCCCGTAGTCGGCGTTGTTTCCTGGCAGCTTGCCGCGGCGGCGGTCACCGGCTTTATCGCAAAGGAAAATGTAGTCGGGACGCTTGCGGTATGCTTCGTAGGACTTGAAAATCTTATCGATACCGAGGAGCTTGCACTTCTTGAGGGCGCAGGCGGAAGTGCGGCGGAGATTATGGCGATAACAAAAATCGCCGCGCTCGCTTATCTGATGTTTAACCTTTACACGCCGCCCTGCTTTGCGGCGATCGGTGCGATGAACGCCGAAATGAAGAGCGCGAAATGGCTTTGGGGCGGACTTGCGCTTCAGCTCGCTGTCGGTTTCAGTGTTTCGTATGCGGTTTACACTATCGGAACGCTCGTCACGGACGCTCAAGCGCTTAACAAGAGCGCCGCAATAGCGGGTCTCGTTGCGGTTTTGGCTATATCTGTGATAGTGGCTATGCTTATCCGCAATACCGATAAAAAGCTTGCGGCAGAGTCTGCACGCAGGAGGTAAATTATGCTGGAAAATATAATAATATCGGCTGTTTTAATAGCGATAGCGGGATTGATAATCTTTTATCTTATCCGTGCGAAAAAGCGCGGAGAGACCTGCATCGGTTGCCCCCACGCCAAGGAATGTAAGGGCAAATGCGGCGGAAACTGCAGTAAAGACGAATAAAGAAAAAGCTTCGGACGTTAATTTGTCCGAAGCTTTTTGCTTAACCGAGCCTTGCGATGAATTTATCCGCAAGCGCGTCGTTGGGGACGAAAAACAGGAGTGTTGATTTCTCGTCTCTGTTTGTGTAAACGTCAAGCGTGCATTTCTTGTTCCCTTTGGGAAATTCGGTTTCGATAAAGGAAAAATCGGTCTTAATTGCGCCGCTTGTCGTAATCGCGCCGTCGTGCACGGTTTTACCCGTCATAAGGTCGTACACGGTCGTGAAAATCGTCAAAGCCTTTCCGTTTTCGGAAATCGCGGTAACGAAATATTTGCTCGTGCGCAGTCTTCCGTCGCTTCCCGAGTTGAAACGGGTTTCGTTATCCTCGCGTATGAAGCCGTAAAAATAGGAAAAGTCGCGTGCGTCGAGAGTGCTTTTGTTAAAGGTCATACCGTCGAGCCTTGACTTGTATTCGGATACGCTTGCAGAAACCTGCTCGTCGATGTCCTTGTCGCTGACCTGAATCCCCGACGAGATGAAAAATCCCAAAACGCCTACCGCGGCGATAGGCAGACCGTAGCCCCACCAATAAAGCGCGCCGACCGCAAATCCGATTGCAATAACCGCCAAGCTTGCTATGTATATCTTTCTGCCGACGTTATTGCCGAAATATTTGTCTAATTTCTTCTTCATAATTACCTCCGTGTTTTTTAAAATTTTACATCAGGTCAACCGAATAGTCAATAAACGGTAAGTTGAGCCTGCTCTACCGTTCATTGAAAAAGGCGTTCAATCTTTTAATGCTCTACCCGCAGGCGGATTCGTATATATAGTGTCTTAAAAGGCGAAAAGGTTTGCAAATTTTTATAAAATAAGCTCGATTTTTAACAAAAGGTTGACATTTATTGAGTTTTGTTTTATATTTATAATGAAATATTGTCCTTCGGAGGATAGGCAGATGAACAATATACCCGAAACCTTTGGCTCGCTTGTATTTAACCGCGAGGTTATGAAGGAACGACTTCCCGAAGAGGTTTATAAGTCGTTGAAGCATACCATACAGCGAGGCGAGGATCTTGATATTACCGTCGCTAACGTCGTCGCAGAGGCGATGAAGGATTGGGCGATCGAAAAGGGCGCAACCCATTATACGCACTGGTTCCAACCTATGACGGGAATAACCGCCGAAAAGCACGACGGCTTTATCACGCCTGACGGAAAGGGCGGGGTTATTATGTCGTTTTCCGGCAAGGAGCTTATCAAGGGCGAGCCCGACGCGTCGAGCTTCCCCTCGGGCGGACTTGGTGCGACCTTCGAAGCTCGCGGCTATACCGCATGGGACCCCACCTCTTACGCATTTATAAAAGACGGCTCGCTTTGTATCCCCAGCGTTTTCTGCTCATACGG
>JAZRGS010000058.1:0-14490 GCA_045644305.1 Eubacteriales bacterium
TGCCTGTCGTGGTTTCCTCGCAGCCGCCGATTACATTGGGAAGAAGCTCGCGGTACTTGGTGTGAATAAGATTTACAAGGTCGCCGCCGTCGTCGATAATAATGTTGGGCTTGCCCTCTGCGATAACGCGGGAGGTGTGCTCCTCATATTCCTCGTCGGTGCATCCGTGCCAAGCGTAAACGTTGAGACCGCCGTGAACAAGCGCCGCCGCAACGTCGTCCTGAGTAGATAAGGGGTTGGAGCCGGTGATGTACATTTCTGCGCCGCCTGCCGCAAGAACACGGCAAAGATATGCGGTTTTCGCCTCAAGGTGAACCGAAAGCGCAACGCGAAGTCCTGCGAAGGGCTTGGTTTTTTCGAATTCCTCCTCGATACCGCGAAGAAGGTCCATATTGCTCTTTACCCACTGGATTTTGGTTTCTCCGCTTTCCCAAAGCGAGATATCTCTAATATCGTAAGACATTTTCTTTCTCCTTAATTATCCAAGAAATTGACAATTTTGTTTATGTTGTAGTAAAGCTCCTCGGTGTCGATGGTGAGAAGCTCCTTGTGCTTCATAACGACTTTGCCGTCGATGATAAGCGTGTCGGTTTCGCTGCCGTCACAGCAATAGCAAATAGCCGCATAATAGTTGCGAAGCGGGATCATCTGGGGCACGTCGGTGTCAAGAAGCGCGATGTCTGCCGCCCAGCCCTCTTCGATTCTGCCGACGTTGTCGAAGCCGAGCGCGCGTGCGCCGTTTACGGTTGCGAAATCGAGCGCCTTCTTCGCGGGGATCGCCGTCGAATCGTAATTCGTGCCCTTGTGAAGAAGCGTCATATAGTTAAGCTCGGAAAACATATTCAAGCTGTTGTTCGAAGCCGCCGAGTCGGTACCGATACAAACGTTAACGCCTGCTTGGTCAAGCTGATAAATCGGCGCGATGCCGTTGCCGAGCTTGAGATTCGATTTCGGGTTCGATGCAACCGAAACGTTGTATTTTGCAAGAAGCGCGATGTCGTTTTCGGTGAGCTGTACGCAATGCGCCGCAAGGGTTTTGTTTTCGAAAAGACCCAAGGATGCGACGTATTCGGTCGGGGTGCAGCCGTTGTCGCGCATACAGTCGGCAAATTCAGCCTTGCTTTCCGAAAGGTGAATATTCAGTCCAAGCCCGAGCCTTTTTGCCTCGCTCGAGATTTTAAGCAGATATTCCTTATCGCAGGTGTAGATTGCGTGGGGTGCAAGCATGAATTTTATGTTCTTTTCGTGCTTCCATTCCTCGATTTCCTTGAATTGGTCGTCAAGTCGCTTTTGTCCGCCCTCGCTTCCGACAAGTCCGCGTGATACGACTGCGCGCATACCGCTTTGAACAGCCGCGCGTGCCGAGTTGCCGGGGAAGAGGTGCATATCGCAAAACGTCGCACAGCCGCGCTTTATCATTTCTGCGCAGGAAAGAAGCGAGCCCCAATATGCCTGCTCGTTGTCGAGCCTGTCCTCCTTCGGCATAACGCCGTTAAAGAGCCATTCCATAAAGGGAAGGTCGTCCGCGGCATTTCGAAGCGTCGACATATACATGTGCGTGTGCGCGTTGACGAAAGCGGGAATTGCAAGGCGGTTGCCGCCCTCGATGGTTTCGTCAGCGACGAAATCCTCGACCTTGCCGATCTTTTTGATGATTCCGTCGGTCACCGCGATGTCGACGGTTTTTAATTTATCGCCGTCGGGCAGGATGACGTTTTTAATAAGAAGATTCATGCTTTAAACCTCCGTTAAAATTTTCCAAAGCCGTCTGCCTTGAAAAATATGGATTTTTAATTGAAAACCAATGTGAAAGTCACAAAAAACAATCACGAACGTTATACATTTTACATTATACTATGAAATTTATTGAAAATCAAGAAAAAAGGTTGATATTATTAAGATTTGGTGATATAATTAATCGGACAAAATTTCGATTTGAGAAATCAGGTGTATATTATGTTTAAAATAGTATCAAAGGAATCGCTCAATCCGACCGTTTCTAAGATGGTTATTGAAGCTCCCGCGGTTGCGAAAAAGGCAGAACCCGGTCAGTTTATCATTCTTCGCGTCACCTCTGACGGCGAAAGAATCCCCCTCACTATCGCGGATTATGACCGCGAAGCGGGCACCGTTACGATCATTTACCAGATCGTAGGCGGAACGACCAAGCTTCTCGATTCCAAAAACGAAGGCGAATACATAGAGGACTTCGTAGGTCCCTTGGGCAGAGCTACCGAAACCGACGGTATCAAAAAGGTTGCCGTTATCGGCGGCGGCGTCGGCTGTGCGATCGCGCTTCCCGTTGCAAAGAAATTCCACGAGCTCGGCGCAGAGGTTCATTCTGTCGTCGGCTTCCGTAACAAGGATCTTCTTATTCTTGAAGACGAATTCACTGCATGCAGTGACAAATACATCATCATGAGCGACGACGGATCTGTCGGCGAAAAGGGTCTTGTCACCGACGCGCTTAAGAAGCTTATCGAAAGCGGCGAAAAATATGACGAGGTCATCGCTATCGGTCCGCTTATCATGATGAAGTTCGTTTGCAAGCTTACCAAGGAATACGGAATCAAAACCACCGTCAGCATGAACCCCATCATGATCGACGGCACTGGTATGTGCGGCGGCTGCCGTCTTACCGTTGGCGGCAAGGTGAAGTTTGCCTGCGTTGACGGCCCCGATTTCGACGGACACGAGGTCGACTTCGACGAGGCTATGGACAGAGGCTCGATGTACCGCGATTTCGAACGCCACGCTTATGAAGACACCTGCAATCTTTTGAATAAATCGCTGTAAGGGGAGGAAGAAAAAATGCCTAATATGTCTTTGAAAAAGAATCCGATGCCCCATCAGGACCCCGTAGTCCGCGCACGCAATTTCGAAGAGGTTGCGCTCGGCTACACCGCAGAGCAGGCTATCGACGAGGCACAGCGCTGCCTTAACTGTAAGAACCGCCCCTGCGTTTCGGGCTGTCCCGTAAATATCGCAATTCCCGAATTCATCTCGCTTGTCGCTCAGGGCGACTTCGAGGGCGCATATAACGTAATCACCCGTCAAAGCTCGCTCCCCGCAGTTTGCGGCAGAGTTTGCCCGCAGGAATCGCAGTGCGAAAGCAAGTGCGTCCGCGGCATCAAGGGTGAGCCCGTCGCTATCGGCAGACTTGAAAGATTCGTTGCCGACTGGCACAACGCAAATTGCAACACCCTTCCCGTCCCCCCCGCCTCCAACGGTCACAAGGTTGCCGTTATCGGCTCGGGCCCCTCGGGTCTTGCCTGCGCGGGCGACCTCGCGAAGAAGGGCTATGAGGTCACCGTTTTCGAGGCTTTACACGTAGCGGGCGGTGTGCTTGTTTACGGTATTCCCGAATTCCGTCTCCCCAAGGCTATCGTTGCAAAGGAAATCGAAACTCTTAAGGCGCTCGGCGTCGAAATCAGAACGAACTACGTTGTCGGTAAGACTGTTTCTATCGACGAGCTTATGCAGGAAGAGGGCTTTGAGGCTGTGTTTATCGGCTCGGGCGCAGGTCTTCCCAGATTCATGGGTATCGAGGGTGAAAACCTCAAGGGCGTTTACTCCGCGAACGAATTCCTCACCCGTATCAACCTTATGAAGGCATACCGCGAGGACAGCAAGACCCCTATCTTCCGTGCGAAGAAGGTTGCGGTTTGCGGCGGCGGTAACGTTGCGATGGACGCGGCAAGAAGTGCTTTGCGTCTCGGTGCCGACGAGGTTTATATCGTATACCGTCGCGGCGAAAGCGAGCTCCCCGCAAGAGCAGAGGAGGTCGAGCACGCGAAGGAAGAGGGCGTTATCTTTAAGCTCCTCACCAATCCCACCAAGATTATTAAGGGCGAAAACGGCATGGTCGGCGGCATGGAATGTGTCGAAATGACCTTGGGCGAGCCCGACGCATCGGGCAGAAGACGTCCCGTTGTTAAGGAAGGAAGCGAGTTCATTCTCGACGTCGATTGCGTAATCATGGCAATCGGTACCTCTCCCAACCCGCTTATTAAGTCGACAACCGCAGGTCTCGATACCGAAAAATGGGGCGGTATTATTGCTGACGAAAACGGTCTCACCTCGCGTGATAACGTTTACGCGGGCGGCGACGCCGTAACAGGTGCCGCAACCGTTATTCTCGCAATGGGCGCAGGCAAAACCGCCGCAGCCGCTATCGACGAAAAGCTCGGCAAGTAATAACGAATAAATAATAAAAAGAGACGGAAAACCGTCTCTTTTTTCTTTACTTCTTAAAAATAACCTGCTTGATAAGCTTGCCCAATTTGGGAGGATTACCGTACATAAGCACGCCGAGGCGGTAGATCTTCGCAGAAAGCACGCCGACGCCGAACACCGAAACGGCAAGAATCGCTATCGAAATAACGATTTCGTACACGGGCACCGTCGAAAGCGCAATTCGCGTGAACATCGCCATCGGGCTTGTGAAGGGGATGAACGAGCAGACCTTCATAAGCGTCGTATCGACAGCTCCGCTTGTCATCGCGGTCATACAGATGACGAACATAAAGACGAACGCCATCATAAGGGGAGAGACCGCCGTGTTTACTTCCTCGAGCTTCGAAACCGTCGAGCCGACGGCGCCGAAGAGGAATGCGTAGATAAAGAAGCCCAAAAGGAAGAAGATAAGCATAAATCCGAGCAATACGGGCGGGATATCAAAGAACATATCCGCCATTTCGAAGTCGGTCCAATATTCGCGGTTGATGTTGTAGAACAAAAGCGCCGAGCCGAACACCGCGATCAACTGGGTAAGCCCCGCGATGCAGGAGGCGATAACCTTGCCGAACATCATGCTTGTCGGATTCGCGCTCGTGATGAGCAATTCCATCGCGCGCGAGCTTTTTTCGGTCGCAACGTTCATGGTTATCATCTGACCGTAAAGCAAAATCACGATGTAAAGCGCGAATATCATGATATATGCATAGAAGAAGTTTTGCATCTGGTCGACGCCGAGGCTGACGTTTTCACTTTCGACGGTCGTCGAAAGAATCTCGACCGCGCTTTCGATGGGGATACCGTGCTCGACCATCTGGCTTAAACGGTAGGCATTTTGAAGTATACCGTCTGCGATGAGATAGTTTTCGTCGTACATCGAAAGATTATCGACGTAATAGGTGTAGCTTGTCGGCGAGGTGATGTGGAAGGCACATTCGATATCGCCTTGAACGATCTTTTCCTTGACGGCGTTGATCGATTCGGTCGCTACGTGAACGTCGTAATTGGGAAACGCCGCGTCGAACGCGGTTGCGTAGGCAACAGATTCCGCCTCTGTGTCTGCAAGGATAAGCATAACGCCTTCGTAGCCTGCCGCACCGCCGTCAGCGGCATCGCTTTGGTCCTCGCTCGAAAAAGCGTCGGCTATGCGCGGGATAAACATAACAATGGCAAGTGCGGCGACCAAAAACAGCGTGACGCCGACGAATGCCTTGCTTTTCATAAAGGTTTTTAATTCAAATGCAAGAATGGTCTTAAATTGCTTCATTTCCTGTACCTCCTTACATCTGCTCTTCGGCGTATTTGACGAAGATATCGTTGAGCGACGGCTCGAAAACGCCGATGTTGTCGATGTCGTATTCCGAAACGAGCTTGTTCATAACCGCACTCTTTTCGCTTTCGTCGTCAAGCTCGAAGAAAAGAGCCCCGTTTTCGCCCTCGTAGCAGCGATCAGAAAAGCGCTTTTCGATTTTATCGTTATCCTGCGAGCGAATGACCAAGCGGTTTCTCGGGAAATTGCGCTTGATTTCATTCAAATCGCCGTGAAGCACCGTCTTACCGCCGTTGATGATAGCGATTCTGTCGCAGAATTCCTCGATATAGCTCATCTGGTGGCTCGAGAAAAGCACGATCTTGCCCTTGGAAATTTCTTCCTTAACAACGCTTTTCAAAAGCATCGCGTTTACGGGGTCGAGACCCGAAAAGGGCTCGTCGAGAATGATGATCTGAGGGTCGTGAGCGAGCGCCGTGATGAGCTGAATCTTCTGCTGGTTGCCCTTCGAGAGGGTGTCGAGACGCTTGTTTTTGTATTCGCTCATTTCTAATCTGTTAAGCCAATAATCGATCGATTTTTCTGCGTCCTTGCGGTTCATGCCCTTCAATTCGGCAAAATAAACGAGCTGGTCGATGATCTTTTTCTTGGGATAAAGACCGCGTTCCTCGGGCAGATAGCCGATTTTTGTCTTTTTATAATCGATAGGCTTGCCGTCGATAAGCACGCATCCGCTGTCGGCAGGGAAGACGTCCATCAAAATGCGTATCGAGGTGGTTTTGCCCGCGCCGTTTCTGCCGAGCAAGCCGAACGCCTTTTCACCCTCGGTCGAAAACGAAATGCCCTTAAGAACCTCTTTTTCGCCAAAGCTTTTTTGTATGTCCTTGAATTCGAGAAGCATATTTACCTCCTAAGGAGTTGTTGAAAATATCATACAATATTTTTCACGCTTCGTCAATCGCTTTCTAAAATTTAACAGGTACTTTACAAAACGAAAAAAATGTGGTAAAATATCAAAAAGAACGACAAAACGGAGGTTTTTGTTATGAAATGCCCTTCCTGCGGACATCTTGAAAGCAAGGTTATCGACTCGCGCCCTTCCTCGGACGGAAGCTCTATCCGCCGTCGTCGCGAATGTCTCGAATGCCAAAAGCGCTTTACCACCTATGAAAATATCGAAACGCTTCCGCTTATCGTTATCAAAAAAGACCTCTCGCGTGAGACTTTTGACAGAAACAAGATTCTTAATTCGATAATCCGCGCCTGCGATAAGCGTCAGGTCACCCTTTCGCAGATGGACGCGGTTGTCAGCGAAATCGAAAATTCGCTTCAGAACACTCTTCAGAACGAAATCACCTCCGACCGCATCGGCGAGCTTGTTATGGATAAGCTCAAGGGCCTTGACGAGGTCGCATATATCCGCTTCGCTTCGGTTTACCGTCAGTTCAAGGATATCGGCGCGTTTATGGATGAGTTGCAGAAGCTTCTTGCCGAAAAATAGTGAGACCGATAAAAATCGGGCGCTTACGCACTTGAAAAAACAATCAAAAAGGCTTCGTTTAAGAACGGAGCCTTCTTTTTTTAAACAAAATTTCGCTTTCAAGTGCTTGCACGAAATCCTTCGACTGCCGTACAAAGTACGGCGACGCTCGGCTTTCGCACAAATCGCCACGATTTTTCTCGGTCTCCGCTTCCACCGACTAGGTGCCAAAATCGGGCGCTTACGCACTTGAAAAAACAAACAAAAAGGCTTCGTTTAGGAACGGAGCCTTATTTTATGCCAAATAAAGCCAAAATAAGGAAAAATATGCAAAAAAACTTTATAAAAATGCTTTAATTTGATAATTAACCGTTGAAATTTAGATTTGAAAGTATTATAATATAATGAAATAATTTCAATGCATCAGCGAATTGTAGCGGTGGGAGCATCCCATCGAAGGAGCAGATAAATGGAAAACAGAATTTTTGACAAAGAAATGGAGTGTATGTCCCGAAAGGACATGGAAGCACTTCAGCTCGAAAGGCTGAAATCGCTTGTCGATTACTGCGAGAAAAACTCCGAATTTTATGCGAAAAGGCTTGCCAAGGCAGGCGTTACCGCGGATAAAATAAAATGCCTTTCGGATATTGAATATATTCCCTATACGACGAAGGACGACCTTCGCGAAACCTACCCGTTCGGAATGCTTTCGGTTCCGATGGAAAAAATCGTTCGCGTTCACGCGTCCTCGGGAACTACCGGCAACCCGACAGTCGTTGCATATACCCGCGAAGACCTTGAAAACTGGTCGGAGCAGGTTGCTCGCCTTGCGGTTGCGGGCGGCGCGACTGCAGGCACGATCGTTCAGATCTGCTTTGGCTACGGTATGTTCACGGGCGCGCTCGGCTTGCATTACGGTCTTGAAAAAATCGGCGCCGTTGTTGTTCCGACAAGCTCGGGCAACACCGAAAAGCAATTGAAGTTTATGCGCGATTTCGGCACGACCGCTATCGTTGCGACCCCGTCCTACTGTATGTATCTCGCCGAGGCGGCAAGAGGTATGCAGGACAAATATCCCATGGATATGTATAAGCTCAAATACGGCATACTCGGCAGCGAGGGCTCGACCCCCGAAATGCGCAAGGAAATCGAAAACCATTGGGGCAACGGCTTCTTCTGTACCGATAACTACGGTATGTCCGAGCTTAACGGCCCCGGTATGTCGGGCGAGTGTATCTATCGCGACGGTCTGCACATAAACGAGGACCACTTCCTTTGCGAGGTCATCGATTCCGCAACCGGAAACGTGCTTGAAAAGGGCTCGACCGGCGAGCTTGTCGTCACCAACCTCACAAAGCGCGGTCTTCCCATACTCCGCTATCGTACCAAGGATATAACCAACATAAATTACGAGCCCTGCAAGTGCGGCAGAACAAGCGCAAGAATGCACAAGATCATCGGCAGAAGCGACGATATGATCAAGGTTCGCGGCGTAAACGTGTTCCCGACACAGGTCGAAAGTGCGCTCATCGGTATGACCGAAATCAGCCCGAATTACTTGATCGTGCTGAGACGCGAAAACTACTCCGACTCGATGGAGGTTCGCGTAGAGCTTATCGACGGCGGCTTGCTCGACCGTTACGGCGAGCTCGTTGCTTTGCAGAAGCGCATTCAGGACAACATCAAAAATATTCTCGGCATCGCTATCAAGGTCACCCTTGTAGAGCCGAATTCGATAGAACGCTTCACCGGCAAGGCAAAGCGTGTGCTTGATTTAAGAAACGAAGGAAAATAAGGTTGTAATTATGGAAAAGAAACTTCTTTTAGGCAACGAAGCGGTTGCGCGCGGTCTTTACGAGGCAGGCGTGCGCGTCGTTTCCTCCTACCCCGGTACCCCCAGCACCGAAATCACCGAAAGCGTCACTAAATACGACGAAATATATTCCGAATGGGCACCCAACGAAAAGGTTGCGTTCGAGGTTGCCGTCGGCGCTTCCTTCGGCGGAGCAAGATCCTTCTGTGCGATGAAGCACGTTGGTCTCAATGTCGCTGCCGACCCGCTTTACACCGCATCCTACATCGGCGTTAACGGCGGTATGGTTTGCGCCGTTGCCGATGACCCCGGTATGCATTCCTCTCAGAATGAGCAGGATTCCCGCCGTCACGCAATTGCCGCGAAGGTTCCCATGCTCGAGCCCGCGGATTCCGCAGACGCGCTTAATTTCACCAAGGTGGCTTACGATCTTTCCGAGCGCTTCGACACCCCCATTTTGTTGAGACTTTCGACCAGAATTTCTCACTCGCGCTCGCTCGTTACCCTTTCCGAAAGAAACGAAGTGGGTGTCAAGGATTACACCCGCGACGTTATGAAAAACGTAATGATGCCCGCAATGGCGCGCAAGGCTCACGTTAAGGTTGAGGCACGCAACAAGGCTCTTACCGAATGGGCAGACGGCGAAGCGTTTGAATTGGGCATCAATAAAGAGGAAATTTATTCCGATGAAATCGGTGTTATCGCCGCAGGCAGCACCTATATGTACGCACGCGAGGCGTTGGGCGAAAAGGCAAGCTATTTAAAGCTCGGTATCGTAAATCCGCTTCCCGAAAAGGCAATTATCGAATTCTCGAAGAAGGTCAAGACCCTTTACGTCATCGAGGAGCTCGACGATATCATCGAAACACATTGCATTAAGCTCGGCGTCAAGGTTATCGGCAGAGAAATCTTCTCGCCCTTAGGCGAATATAACCAGTCGATCGTTGCAAAGGCAATTCTCGGCTCCGAAAAGGAAAGCGTTGCGGTCGATTGCGAAATTCCCGCTCGTCCCCCCGTGCTTTGCCCCGGCTGTCCGCACAGAGGTCTTTACTACGCGCTTAAGGATATGAACCTTTACGTAAGCGGCGACATCGGATGCTACACTCTCGGCGCGCAGGCACCCCTTTCTATGATGGACACCTGCGTTTGCATGGGCGCATCGGTTTCCGCGCTTCACGGCTATAACACCGCTCGCGGTGCAGAGGCTGCAAAGAAATCCATCGCAGTTATCGGCGACTCGACCTTTATGCATTCGGGCATCACAGGTCTTATCGATATAGTTTACAACAAGGGTATTTCGACGGTAATCGTACTCGATAACTCGATTACCGGTATGACCGGACACCAGAACAACCCCTTAAACGGCAAAACCATCAAGGGCGACCCCACCACCGCTGTTGACCTCGAGGCGCTTGCAAGGGCGATCGGCATCAACCGCATCCGCGTCGTCGATCCCTTCGATATCAAGGCAACCAAGCAGGCTGTTGCCGAGGAATTGCAGGCAGAAGAGCCCAGCCTCGTTATTTCGAGACGCCCCTGCGCGCTTCTTAAGAACGTTAAGCACGAGCCCGCTTTAGTTGTCGATTCGGATAAGTGCGTCGGCTGTAAGATGTGCTTAAGAGTCGGCTGTCCCGCAATTTCGCAGAAAAAGCAGGATAACGGCAAATTCAAGGCGTTTATCGACCCGAACCAGTGTCTCGGTTGCGGCGTCTGCGTTGAAACCTGCCGTTTGGATGCAATTAAAAAGGCGTAAGGAGGCAACGAAAATGAATTCTATCAACATTCTTATCGTCGGTGTCGGCGGTCAGGGAACATTGCTTGCCTCGAAGCTCATGGGCAAGATATTCATCGACGCGGGTATGGACGTCAAGGTCAGCGAGGTTCACGGTATGAGCCAGCGCGGCGGCAGCGTCGTAACCTACGTTCGTGCGGGCGAAAAGGTATTTTCTCCCGTAATCGATAAGGGCGAAGCAGACGTTATGATCTCCTTCGAGGCGCTCGAAAGCGCAAGATGGCTTCCTTACCTTAAAAAGGACGGCGTCGTAATTTCCAACACCGCTCAGATCGATCCGATGCCGGTAATTATGGGTAACGCAAAATATCCCGAAGCGGTTCTCGATTTGATCCGCGAAAAGGGAATTAAGGTTGTTTCTGCCGACGCTCTTACTCTCGCAGAGCAGGCGGGCAGCGCAAAGGCGGTAAATATCGTGCTTCTCGGTATCGCCGCAAAGCAGCTCGGCTTTGATAAGGAAACCTGCATCGAGGCAATCCGTGCAACGGTTCCTCAAAAGACTATCGAAATCAACGAAAAGGCGTTTTATGCAGGATACGACCTGTAATTAAGGAGCAAAAACATGGGAATTTTCAAACCCGAGGTAGAATCTGCCTCAAGAGAAGAAATGAGGGCGATTCAGTCGGAACGCCTACATAAAATGGTAAAAAATGCCTATGAAAACATTCCGTTTTATAAGCAGAAGCTCGACGAAATGGGCATAAGCCCCGACGATATAAAATCGGTCGACGATATAACCAAGCTTCCCTTTACCTTAAAAACCGACCTTCGCGATAATTATCCCTTCGGACTTTTCGCAGTACCCAACAGCGAGCTTGTGCGTATCCACGCATCCTCGGGTACGACCGGTAAGCAAACTGTTGTCGGATACACCAAAAACGACATAAACGTCTGGGCGGAAAGCGCGGCTCGCGCAATTGTCGCAACCGGCGGAAGCAAGGACGACGTCGTTCACGTATCCTACGGCTACGGCTTGTTCACGGGCGGTCTCGGATTGCACTACGGTACCGAATATCTGGGCGCGACTGCTGTTCCCGTTTCGACCGGTAATACTGCGCGTCAGCTTCAAATTTTTCAGGACTTCGGCTCGACAATTCTTTGCTGTACCCCGTCCTATGCGCTTTATCTCGGCGAATACCGCCGCGACAATAATATCCCCTTGGAAAATCTTAAGCTCCGCGCGGGCATCTTCGGCGCAGAGCCTTGGACCGACGAAATGAGAAAGCAGATCGAAACGCTTTTGGGCATCGAGGCTTTCGATATCTATGGACTTTCCGAAATTGCAGGCCCCGGTGTTTCCTTCGATTGCGAGGCGCATAACGGCTTGCACATCAACGAAGACTATTTCTATCCCGAGGTCATCGACCCCGAAACCTTAGAACCGCTTCCCGACGGCGAAATCGGCGAGCTCGTATTCACCTGTATCGGCAAGGAGGCGCTTCCGCTTATCCGTTACCGCACGCGCGACCTTTGCTCGCTGACTCACGAAAAATGCTCTTGCGGCAGAACTCTTGTGCGTATGTCGAAG
This sequence comes from Eubacteriales bacterium, assembly GCA_045644305.1. Classification (GTDB taxonomy): domain Bacteria; phylum Bacillota; class Clostridia; order Oscillospirales; family CAG-382; genus Coliplasma. Next base: position 12,120 of record JAZRGS010000058.1, read on the forward strand.
CCGGTCGGCAGAAGCGACGATATGCTTATCATCCGCGGTGTAAACGTGTTCCCCTCGCAGATCGAGCACGTGCTTCTTCAGCAGGGTATGCAGCCCAATTATCTCATCACTGTCGACCGCATAAACAACCTCGACACCCTTACCGTTGACGTTGAAATGAGCCTCGACACCTTCTCGGATACCGTTAAGGATCTTGAAAAGGCGAGAAAGGGACTTGAAGCCGCGATGCAGAACACCTTGAACGTTCACGCAAGCATCAGATTCGTCGAATACGGCAGCCTTCCCAGAAGCGAGGGCAAGGCAAAGCGCGTTATCGATAAACGCAAGATTTAATTACACGAAAGGAAGAAACGACTATGTATATCAAGCAGCTTTCGGTTTTTGTTGAAAATAAGGACGGCAGACTTGCCGAAATTACCACGATCATTGCAAACGCGGGCATCGATATCCGCGCGCTTTCGATCGCAGATACCACCGATTTCGGTATTCTCAGACTCGTTGTAGATAAGCCCTACGAGGCGGAAAAGGCGTTGAAGGAAGCGGGTCTCACCGTTTCGCTCACCGACGTAATCGCCGTCGGCATCCCCGACAGACCGGGCGGATTTGCCGAAACCATTAAGGCGGTTGCCGACAAGGCAGTCGGCGTTGAATATATGTACGCCTTCATTTCCCGCGACCACGACCGCGCATACCTCATCATGCGCGTTGCCGATAACGAAAGCGCACTTGCGGCGTTAAGATCCCGCGGCTGTGATATTCTCGACGGCGACAGCGTTTACAAGCTTTAAAAAATCTGCTCCCTTGATTCGCCAAGGGAGCATTTTGCTTATAAAGGACATATTATGAAGCACACCGAATGGACCACCGCGATTTCGACGTCGCGAACCGATTATGAATTTTTGAGCGAGCTTAAGTCCTGCCGTATAGACGGCATCGAGCTTTCGGTTGCCGAATGGGAGATAAATAATATCGATTGGGACGGGCTACTTGAAAATTCCAAAAGGGCAAATATGACTCTGCTTTCGTATCATCTGCCGTTTGGGGATATAAGCGATATTTCGGTAATCGACGAAAAGCTGCGCGAAAGCGCCTGCGAGCTCCAAATGCGCTTGATGAAAAGGGCAAGCGACATCGGCATTTCGCGCTTTGTCATCCATCCGAGCTACGAGCCGATAGCCGAAAGTGAACGCGAATCGCGCTTGGAAAACGCGAAAAAATCGCTTGCGCTTCTTGGCGAATACGCAAGGTCGCAAGGCGGCACGCTTTGTGTCGAGAACCTGCCGCGCTCCTGCCTCGGTCACGACGTAAAGGAAATGTGTTCTCTTGTTTCGGCAGACGAAAATCTGCGTGTTTGCTTCGACGTCAACCACCTTCTTTATGAATTCAAGGATACCCACAAGGATTTCGTCGATGCGCTGGGCGATAAGATAGTCACGGCGCATTTTTCCGATTACGACTTTGTCGACGAAAAGCATTATTTCTGCGGAAACGGGCTTATTAATTGGGACGAGCTTATCGGCTTGCTCGAGGGCGTGAATTACAACGGACCCTTTTTGTACGAGGGCGGCTTTACCCCACACCGAATTTTCAAGGACGTCCCCTGCGGAAAATACAGCGAGGCAAGGGAAAGACAAGAGAATATAAGGGCGTTTAAGGGAAAAAATCATTGACAAAAGCGAAAAACGTGATATAATATTTATGCAATGATAGCAGAACACGTCCTTTAATTACGCCTTATCAGAGAAATGACGCCGTGGGCTGAAAGCGTCATAAGAAACGGATTTATGGATACCGCCTGCTTAGCACAAAAAGCAATAAAAAGTTAAAAGTACGGGTGGAACCGTGCAAAATTTGTTTTGCACCCCGACAGTTTTTCGTAACTGTCGGGTTTTTTATTTATTTTTGTAAAAAATAATATCATATAAATTCCGCAAAGGCATATCGCCTTAATTGCGGGAAAGGAAGAAAAATGAAACTTATCATCAACAGCAATCAATTTGACGTTGAAAACGCTTCTACCGTTTATGAAGCAGCGAAGGAAGCCGAGCTTATCAGCCGCGCAGTTATCGCCGCAAAGGTCAACGGAAGCGTTTGCGCTCTTAACACCGCGGTTAATGAAAACGACGAAATCGAGCTCCTCACCTTCGCAGAGGCAGAGGGCAAGCAGGTGTTCCGCCACACCGCGGCGCATATCCTCGCTCAGGCGGTTAAGAGACTTTTCCCCGAAACCAAGCTTACTATCGGCCCTGCTGTCGAAAACGGCTTTTATTACGATTTTGACAGCGAAATCCCCTTCACTCCCGAGGTTTTGAAGAAGCTCGAGGACGAAATGAAGAAGATCGTTAAGGAAAATCTCCTTATCGAACGCTTT
>JAZRGS010000059.1:0-13824 GCA_045644305.1 Eubacteriales bacterium
TACGATCCGACTTCAGGTCTACACCGTGTTTATCGAAACGAACAGGATCGATGTTGAAAACATTAAAATCATTACAGATAAGCACGCCTATTCCGATCATCCGCTTTATCAAAAATATCCCGAATACTTTGGCTTGGACGGTATGAAGGGCGTTGAGGTTTACGTGTGGCAGACAGAAGACGGCAGTCATCGTTGCGGCGCTCTTATCGGAACAAACCGATTAAAAACAAATGAAGAAATCCAAGCTTTGTTCGACAATGGTGCAACCATTCCGGAAATGAGAACAATTCTCGAGCTCTGCGAAGTCGCTAAAGACCGTGTCAGCATCATACCCATCATACCCATAAGCGACCCGCTTGCGGATAATTGCTATAAAATTGACGTTACCGAGGAATCTTTCCTAAAAGCTAAAACCTTGTTCTGGGGAGAGTAAATCAAACCAAATTGAATTTGCTTTTTGTGTGTTTTAACAAGAAAACGCGACAGTTTAACTGCCGCGTTTTTTATTTATTTGTCTTCGATGTTATAATATGGGTACCAAGTCACGTTTCCGTCGTTCAAGTCGTATTTGAGAATGCCGGATGCACCGCCGATATAATAGCTGTCGTTCAATTTTACCATAGAGTTTGGCCTTATATAGAACATACTGTCAGGCTGACACAACTCGGTGACCTTTCCGCTGGGATCAACAGAGCATATCGCCTTGTTGGTTGCAACTATAATATTATCTCCGTCCCACATGAATGCCATCGGAACAGAATCTAATTCTGCAAACAGCTCGATTTTATACTCTTCCTCGGCATCGGAAAATTTATATATTTCACCACCGTTATCCGTCAAATACGGCAATCCCGTAACAATATACGTTTCGGGACCCGTGTAGTAAAGGCCGAGTTTTTCATAAAACACATGTCGATTCAAAAAGCCTCGGCAATTTTTTTCGTTAATCATTGTCGTTTTATCTTTTATCACGGGTTCGTCGTCAACATATTCAATTTCTTGATCCACCAGCAACGTAAAGCCGGCAAATTCCCCCTCATCGTAGCCTATCAAAGAATATCGATAGGTCCTTATGTAATGAACCGGCGGTTCCACGTATTCCTCCAGATACAATTTGCCGTCACGCTCATATATAGACAAAGTAGGACCATTATAGCAATCCGTCGCGTCGGCGATAAATCGGTTCTCGAGCCACTGCGCGTCGATCTCTTTTGCCTCAAGCTTTGTGAAAACGTCCGAATTAAGCTCCAGCACATCCTTGCTCTTGCAAGAAACCAAAAGAGAAAAAGCTATACATAACAAGATCAAAACCGAAATTTTACGGTATATTTTCATACTATACACCTCCTTGATTATTATTTTAACATAAATCTGTACTCTATTCCATTTTCATAATATATGAATTTGTTTTTGGATTTTTGTGTGTTTTAACAAAAGAAACGCGACAGTTTAACTGCCGCGTTTTTTGTTTATTCGGTTTGAATTTCGGGTTCGTTCGGTTCGGTTGGTGCTTCGGGTTCAATAGATGTTTCGGGCGCTTCGGGCGCTTCGGGTGCTTCGGGCGCTTTGGGAGCCTCGGGGACTTCGGGAGTTTTGGGAGCCTCGGGTGCTTCGGGTGCTTCGGGTGCGGGAGACTCGGGAGTAGACTCGGGAGTCATCGCCTTTTCAAGCTCCTCGCTTGAAACGATATGCGTCTCGTCGGAAATGGTCTCCGAATTGTCGTTGATTATTCCGCGCTTCTTTTCGATGCGTTCCTTTTCCTTGTCAACGATACCGCTGAAGGAATCGCGGTCAAGCTCAAGGCTTTCCTGACCAACCACCGACTGATCGGCAAAGGCGTTGAATATCGCCTGCTTCTTTTCAAGCATCTCGGTGACGCGCTCGTCAACCGTTTCATCGCCCAAAAGTCTGTAAACAAGCACGCTTCGCGCCTGTCCCATGCGGTATGCTCGCGAAATCGCCTGATTTTCGATCGAAGGCTTAAACTGCGGCTCGCAGATAATTACGACGCTCGCCGATTGTATGTTAAGGCCGGTGCCGCCCGATTGTATCTGAGCGACAAGCACCGAGCCTGCGGGCGCTTTATCGAATTCGTCGATGATTTCCTGACGGCGCTGAGGCGGAATCGAGCCGTTTATCGGCTCCATACAGCGGTCGCCCAAGAATTCGCGGATAACGCGAATCGTTTCGAGATAGAAGGAGAACACGATAAGCTTTCTTCCCTCTTCCTCTGCCTCCTCGACGATTTCCTTTAATCTTAACGCCTTTGAAGAATTATTAAGGTCGGGCACGTTCCAAGAAACCCTTCTTACCGCGGTGTAATCGCCGCGAAGAACGGCGTCCTCGTAAATCGCCTCTTCCTCGGGAAGAAGCTCACACCATTCGCGGTTTTCGATAAGGTCGGGGAGCTCGGTAAGGACGTCGTCACGCTTTCTGCGGTAGTAAACGGGAGCGACGTGCTCGCGGAATTGAGGCGCCGACGACATAAATGCCAAGCCCTCGATATCCTTTGCGATATCTGCGCGAAGCACGTGTATCAGCGAAATCATTTCCTCAACGCGGTTTTCAAGCGCGGTACCCGTCATAAACAGCATTCTTTCGGCATGGCGCGAAAGCTTGACGGCGTTTTGGGTGCGCTTTGCCTCGGGGTTCTTAATATAATGCGCCTCGTCGACCGAAAGCATTGTGTATTTAAAATCGTCGTCGAGCTCAAAAACGCCCGTCGTTTCGAAGGTAGTGACGGCAACACCGCCCTGCTCCTTCCAAGCGGCAAAGGCCTCGAGCTTGTCCTGACCGTGAACCTTAATAACATCTAAATTCGAGTGCTTTTTGATTTCACGGCACCAGTTTGTGACAACGCTTGCAGGGCATACAACAATAAAATGACTGCCGCCGCAATTGCGAAGCGAAACCATCGCGGCGATTGCCTGAACGGTTTTACCCAAGCCCATTTCATCACCTAAAAGCACCTGCTTTTGGTGAAGTATATATTTCGCACCCCATTCCTGATAGCGTCTTAAGGTGCAATTGAGTCCGTCGAGATAAAGCGGCTCCTCGCGGATTTCGGCAGCAAGATCCTCGGGCAGACCGTAAACGATATCATCGCTTCCGACGAAAACGGGGTTTATCTGCTCAAGCGTGGTTGTGTAGCTTACGGGGTCCTTTATGAAATCCTGCCACGCTTGATTTGCAATTGTAAGTCTTACCGAATCCAAAAGCTTCAAATCGGCTTCCGCACCCGTGAAATATTCGCCGTTTCGAAGCGCTTGCAGGCGTTCGAACGCACTTATCGCGCCTTCCTTTTTATCGCGCGAGGCGAACATCCACTTCAAGCCGCCCATCGCGGGGGCGAGCGAAAGAATGCTTGATTCGATATTGGTTTTATTTTGAACGACGCGCTTTTTACAGCGCTTCATGGGAGCTTGTGCGGTTTTATATTTATAAAGCGCAAGCACAAGCTTATCCGAGCGCGCGTTGCGGTCGTCGGCGCTAATACGCACCTTGACCTGCTTTGCCGCGGTCGTTGCGTATTCGTTGACGGTTTTTTTAATAATCTTTGCCGAATCGGGGCCGATTCCGCTTATTTTCGAAAGCTCGCTTGCCTTTACGCGGTAAACGTCGGAAAGCGTATTATAGCCGTTATCGCGCAAAATCTTGGTCTTAATTCCCCTTTTGTCGCGGTTCAGCTCCTCGATCGGCGCGTTTCTCAGAAGCTTCATCGCACCAAGTGCAACAAGCTCGTTCGCGGCGGTCTCGACGTCCTTTTTATAGCCCTCTGCGACAACGATCGCATCTATCATATTTTTAAGAAGCTTGTTATGCTCCTGCGTCAGCGTTTTTGCAACGCTCGAATCGATCGCTCTTGCCATAATATCCTCCGAATTTAATTATTCGCCTTTGTAAATAAACACCTTACGTCCGACGTAGTTCCAGATCAAAACCAGACCCGCCGCTACACAGCTTACAAACATAAACATAAAGGTGTCGTCCTTGCCGACCGAAAGCAGATTACAGCCGAGCTGGGTTATCGCGATATTCAGTACCAAGCCGACAAGCGAGATTGCAAGATAGATAAGGAACGCCTTTACGCCCTTACCCTTTTCCTTTTGTCCCTCGCCGGTGAACACGAAGAATATCGACATGATATAGTTCACGATAAGTCCGACGGTAAAGCCGGTTGCCGTCGCGATGGTCACCCTGACCTCATTTTGAAACCCGAAAATCGAAAAAATCCCCATTTGCTCGGGCAAAATAAAGGAATAAAGCAGGGTTTTCGTAATAAGATCGCAAACCGTCGCGGTTCCCCCCGCGACAAGATAACGAAGCATTTCTTTTATTAGCTTCTCATATTTTTTCAGCATTTTAATCACCGAATATAATAATACACCTTTTAAACTTTTTTGTCAACCAAAGAAGGAAGCCCAAATCGAGCTTCCTTCTTTTTAATTATTTCTTCTTTTTGATTATGATAAAGACAACCGCGCCGATAACAGCCACAGCGCCCGCGATAATTCCTGCTATAAGTCCGCCGGAAATTCCGTCCTTGCCGTTATCTCCGTTGGGTGCATAGGAGCCTGCGTTGCTTGTCTTTGCATCGCTTTCGTCAGACTTTTCGTCGTCGGTCGACGAGCTTTCGTCGGTCGACGAGCTTTCCGAGTCGTCAGAGCCCTCGCTCGAATTGTCATCGTCGATTTCGGGTGCGACGTAGGTTACGAATTCAAGCTTATCGTTGCCGTCGTCGAGATAAAGCTCGCCCTCATCGCCAAAGGTCGCAACGAGCTTGATTTCGCCGATATTTTCATCCTCGGAAACAAGCTTCACGTCGCTTCCGTCGACAAAATAGCTGCCCTTGTCGGTTGCAGCGGGCTCGGTGGTCGGGTCAACGTCGTATTCCGCCTTGGAATAGATTCTGCTTTCGTACTTGCCCGATTCGAACTTATAAATAATGGTCATGTTGTCGTATTCTGAAACCCATTCGCCCTCGATATCGGCGTTGGGAATCGCAGCCTCATCGGCGGACATAACCTTGGGCTTTTCGCCCGAAGCGTACTTCGCAACCGAAATTTCGGTGAAGCCGACCCATTCGTAAACGTTGGAATAATAACGCCACTGGTTATCCTCGGGAATTTCTGCGAAATTAAAGGTAAGGCGAACGCACTTTGCGGTGATTTCCTTCGAAAGAGGAACCACCCTTTCAACGACGTCGCAGTTGTGCTCGGTTGCGTTAAGTTCGTATTCATCAAGCTCGACCGTACGGAAATAATGATTGATACCGACGTTCTTCCAATCTCTGCCGTTGGTCGAATATTCAACCTTTACCGCGTTGTTGCCGGGGATAGCAACGCAGGCGTTGGTTTCGTGGAAGAGCGCAAAGTAAACGGCGTCAAAGGTGACCGATTCGCCGTATTCAAGAACGAAGGAATAGGTGGGGATATCCTCGACAGCCTGCTCTGCCATAAAGGAGGAAAGGCTCGAATCTTTCAAATTTTCTTCGTATTTGGGCTTAATATAGTCGTTACAAACAAGAACGATGCCGTCCTTATCGTGTGCGGTAACAGTCGTTGCCGCATCGCCGTCGATAAGACATTCAAGCGTGCTCTTTCCGCGGGGATGAGCGGTTGCCTTTGAAGCGGAATTGTTTTCAAAGCTGATCAAATCGGCTGACATAAGCGTGTAAACGCTCTTGCCGTCGTCAAAGCTTTCCTCTGCATTTACAAAAACGCAAAGCGACGCGATAAGCATCAATATGGTCAGCGCGAACGCAATTAATTTCTTCATAATTTTCTCCTTAATTGTTCATATTTGCTTTATAATACCACTTACAAAGGCATCCGACAATCGGCAAAAGCTACAATTTCACAGCCTCTTATTTGTGGATAAAACAAAAACCGAGGCAAAGCCTCGGTTTCGTATATGCTTAATTAGCCTTCGGATGCTTCGGAGGACTCAGCAGCAGAGGATTCAACGGTAGAGGATTCAACGGTAGAAGAAGAATCGCTAACGTCGGAGGATTCTGCAACAGAAGAAGAGTCTGCATCGGAAGAGGTTGCGGTAGAGGATTCGGTCACGTTGGTGCCTGCGTTGGAGGAAGCGTCGGTGTTTTCAGAAGGATCGATGGAACCGATTACGTAAAGAGCGAGGATGAGAACTACGAAAACGATTGCAACGATAAGAGTGATCTTCTGGTAGGACTTATCCTTACCGCCGATGCCGTTCTTAGCGAGGTAGGATTCGGAAGCGCCCTGACCTGCGATGGAAGAGCCGAGACCGCGGCGTTTGCCCTGCTGGAGACCGATGAGCCAAATGAGTGCGACAGCGAGTACGAGAAGTACGCCGCCGATGATGTATTCCAAAGTTTGCATGATTATGATTCCTTTCAAATTATACCGTAAATCTTAGTCGCCGACGAGACAATTCCTCACGACGGCTAAAATAGATATTACCACATTGGTTTCTTAAATGCAAGAGTAAGTCAAAAATTTAATAATTTGTTCACAATTTTCAAATTTCGCGGGTATTGCCCTTCGGGTCGGGCTTGGGTTTATTGGTTTTTTCGGGCGTTTTGGGCTTTTTGGGCTCCTTGGGGGATTTCGCCTTGGCGCCGCGCGCACGCTTAACCCCGCGTATAACCGCCATTACGAGCGAATATACAAGCCACAATCCGACTATGCCCAAAAGGATATACAAAAGCTTAAGAAGCGGGCCCTCCATAAACGCCTTGATCTTATCAAGCGCACTTTTAAGTCCGTCGGTGTCGACGTTATCCTTGACCACCGCGTCGACAGTCGCAAGCTCGATTCCGTTGTAGCTGTAAACTATGGTGCCGACCTTCATGCCCACCGATACGGGCGCTGCGATGGTGTCGTATTCGGTGCCGTTGAATTCCTGCTTAAATACGACGTTTTCGTCATATACAAGCTTCATATCGGGCACGATACCCTCGATATCAAGCACAAGCCTTTCGATATTTTCGGCAGGAACGACCCTTACGTAAGAGGAGCCGCCCGCGTTAACGCGAAGCTCGCCTACTATGGTGTCGGTAGTCGCGACCGTCAAAAACTTAAAGGATTTATGCGTCCATTCGATAAGCTTATTCATATCGACGTATGCGTTTCCTTCGCCGAACGAATAATGATAATTCGAATTTTCATCGCGTGTAACGATCATACCCGTCGCACACATCACGACGTAAACGTAGGTTCTTCCCTCTTTTTGGGTAGCGGTGATAAGACAGTAATTTCCCTGCTTGTTGAGCTGACCCGCGATAAGTCCGATAGCGGATCTGTTAAGGAATCCGTCGATCGTGTAGTTGCTCTTTAAGTAATTCTTATTGCGAACCGTCGCGCTTCCGTTAAAGAAGAAGGATTCGACGTCGGAAAGCTTAACCAATTCGTCGTATTTGTAAAACGCCGCGGCAATCATCGCAACCTCGCGCGGGGTGGTCACCTGATTCGGTGCATCAAGACCCGTCGGGTTAACGAAATGGGTTTTTGTGAGTCCCAGATCCGCAACCTTTTGGTTCATTCTTTCGACGAACTTGTTGATATCGCCGCTAAGATAAATTTCGCCGAAATGGCAGGCAAGCGCCGCCGTCGCATCGTTTGCGCAGGCAACGAGCGTTGCGCTCAAAAGGTCCTTGGTCGAATAAACGTTACCGACCTTCAACGCCATCATAGGCACGCGGACGTCGGCAATATCGCCCGAATTATCGATCGCGGCCTTGGTTATCGTAACGTCAACGTCGGTCGATTTAAGGTTGCGTTCCTTTAATATATCGCTTACGACCATACAGGTGACAAGCTTTGCCGCAACCGTCGGCGCAACCTCTTCATCGATTCTGTCGGCATAAAGGAACTGATCGTCGTCGATGCAGTATGCAACCGCAACGTTGCCCGAATCGATACCGGGGTTATCCGTGACCGAATTCGAAACGGTGCTTGAATCGTCAGCCGTCGCAAAAATTGGGAAAACGGCGGTAAAGGTCATTATTAAAGCAAGCAGCAACGCCGCCTTGCGTGTTAATTTCATAGCTGTGTGCTCCTTTTCAAAAGGGTTTTCGCCTTTTCCTTATCCTTTTCGATCTGATTTTTCAGCTCGTCGAGCGAGGAAAATCGTGTTTCCTCCCTGATAAAGGCGATAAATCGTATTTCAATAATTTTGCCGTAGCAATCGGCGGAGAAATCAAAAATATGTGTTTCGCAAACAGGCTCGTCACTGCCGACGGTCGGCTTTACTCCGAAATTTGCCACGCCGCCGTAAACCGCTCCGTCGATTATACATTCGACGGCATAAACGCCGAACCTTAAACGCGAAAGGCTTTCGGGATAGATCTGGTTAAGAGTCGGAAATGACAGCGTCCTGCCGAGCTTTTTGCCATGCACGACCTCAGAAGAAAACGAAAAAGGACGTCCCAAAAGCGAATTTGCCTCGTCTACCCGACCCTCGGAAATAAGACGGCGGATTTTTGTCGAGCTTATCGGCTCGCCAAGATTTTCAACCGCGGTTTCGGTTATAACCTCAACGCCCTTTTGCGAAAGCATCGACTCGATAAGCGAAACGTCGCCCGCACGGTCCTTGCCGAAGCGAAAATCGTAGCCGCATACGATGAGCCTTGAATTTACAGCGCCGTACAAAAGCCTAACGGCGAAATCCTCGGCACTTATATTTCTAAGCTCTGAAAAGCCGACCGAATAAACCGCGTCGATGCCGAGAGATTTAAAAATTTCAAGCTTCTTTTCCTGCAAAGCAAGCGATTTTGCGCCTATTTTCGGGCTGTCGTCGCTGTCAAAGGTGAAAACAGCAGAAAAAAGCCCTCTTTTCCTTGCTTCGGAAACGAGGCGCGAAAGCATTGCGCGGTGTCCCAAATGGATGCCGTCAAAGCCGCCTACCGCAACTGCACAGCCGTTATTTGTATTGTATGAGCGGTTAAATACCGTCGTTTTTACTTTATTTTCGAGAAAGTCCTTCATAACATTACTATAATACCCGTTTTCTTTCGCTTTGTCAACTTGCCGAGGTATATTTTTACAACTTGTGCAAATAATATTTTTCAAAGAAACAAGGACGGGTGTTTAGAATGAACAAGCAAGACGACAAAAAATTCGATTCGGTGATACTCGCAGGGGGATTCGGCTCGCGCATGAATCCGCTTACCGACAGCTTGCCGAAGCCGATGCTTCCGATTTTCGGAATAAGCGCTTACGAGCGCAACCTTGCACTTTTACGCAAAAGCGGCTTTATGAGAACCGCCGTCACGACGATGTATCTGCCCGAAAAAATCGAGAAAATCAAGTCAGATGGCATCGTTTACCTCCGCGAAAGCACACCGATGGGCAGTGCGGGCGCGATTGCGAGGCTTAAGGGGCAAGCAGACGATTGCCTGCTTATCATCTCGGGCGACGCGGTGACCGATTTCGACCTAAAAAAAGCGAAGGACGACTTTTTGAAAAGCGGAAGCGACGCGGGCATAGTGCTTTCGCGCACAAACGATTCGGGCGAGTACGGCTCGGTCTGCTTAAAGGACGGCAAAATCGTCGGCTTTTGCGAAAAGCCCTCTGTGCGCGACACGCTGTCCGACCTCATCAACACTGGCATTTATTTTATCAAAAGCCATGTTTTGGATTTGATTCCCGAACGTGAAATTTTTGATTTCGCGCACGACCTGTTCCCCTTGCTTTTAAAGCGCGAAATGCCGATTGCGGGCATCGAGCCCGACGGACATTGGTTCGATATCGGCTCGTTTTCCAGCTATCATCAATGTAATATGTGGTTTTCGGGTGGAGAAAGCTGCATCGGAAAATCGGTTTCGATTCACGGAAGCGCGCGAATCGACAAAAGCGTAATTATGAACGGCTGTACTATCGGAAACAGCGTTATAAGCGGCAGTATTATCGGCGAAAACGTCGTTATCGGAAACGATTGCATCATCCCACGCGGCTGTGTCATCGGTCCGGGCGCCGAGCTTCGCGACGGTTGCTCGCTTGCCCCCGGAAGCATAATCCAAACCGGCGCCACGCTTATCGGCGACGCTTTAGTCGATTGCTTTAAGAATCAGAAATGCTGTTTTAAATTCGGGGACGACAGCGTGCTTGCCGACGACGGCGACGACGGATATTTCGTGCGATTCGGCAGAGCGTTGGGCGGCAACGGCGACGTTATCGCCTTTGCCGAGGGTAGCGGAATCACGCTTCCCAAGGCCTGCGTTTTGGCTTGCGGAGTTTCGGAATCGGGCAGTAACTGCACGGTCATTTCGGGCGGAAACGCCGCCGTCGCCTCGTTTGCGGCGATGGAATACCGTTGCACCACCGCGTATATTTTCAAAAGCGGCGATTGCACCGAAATCCGCCTTTTCACCCCTCGGGGTATGCCCTATTCGCGCGAGCAGCTGCGTGCGCTTTCGGCAAAAGAGAACAGCGCACCCAAAAATGCGGGCGCGGTTTATCTGCTCCCTCACGGCGCGCTCATTAAAAGATATCTTCAATATCTTCGCGAAAACACAAAAATTCCGACAAGATTTTCGACTTCGGTTTCCTCCGAAAGCCGATTTTTATCCGAAATCAGCGAGGAATTGTCGCTTCAAAAGGACGCGAGTCTGCGCTTTCACCTTGACAGCGACGGCGAAAAGGCATACGCGATTACCGAAAGCGGCAGGCAGATTTCCTATTGGCAGTTGATAGTTATATGCTGCATTTTCGGCAAGCGCGACGGTATAATTTTGCCGAACGACACACCCGAATCGGTTGAACGGATATTAAAGCGCCACTCTGTCGACGTCGCGTTTTACGGAGACAGCGAATCCGACGTGCGAAGCCTTGCCGAAAACGACAGGCTCCATCGCGACGGGGTTTTGCTCGCCTTGACGGCTCAAAGCATCGCGGAAGGGCTTCAAACCTCGCTTGCCTCTCTTGCCGACAGGCTTCCTCCCTTTTCGGTGGTTACCCGCTCGGTCTATGCCGACCGCGACAGGATGTGCTCTGTCATTTCAAGGCTTCGCGACGGATGTGGCATCACACGGTGCGTCGGCTTTGATTTCGGCGAGGGCAAGGTCAGCGTATACGCAAGTGCGTCGGGCAGATTCAGGCTTATCGCAGAGGCGGTCGACAACGAAACCGCCGAGGAAATCGCGCTTCGCGCTATCGATAAATTAGCTCAACAATAGAAAAAGCTGTCGCAGAGGATTTACGCGTAATAACGCATCCTTACTGCGGCAGCTTTTAATTATTCACTTACCTCAAGGCTTTCCGAGGAGCTCGATTCAACGCTAACCTCGGGATTGCTCGTGTGCTCGGTTTCGGTTTCAGCCTCTGCACTAACCCAAATTACGGGACGAACGCCAACTGCATCATAGTCGACGGCAAAGCCCTTTGTCTGAACCGTTCCGTCGAAATGAACGTAGCAAGCCGTGTTTTCGATAGCGCCCGCATCGCGGAGCCACCACCAAGCGGCGCCGGATTCAACTCTCGCACCCTTAATTGCGGCATAATCGGTTGCGATACCCGCGCGCCAAGCGTCGTATTCGTAATAATCCTCAGCCTCCTGTGCCGAAAGGATGAAAACCTTGCCGTTTTCGCTTTCAAGCAGGTTTGCCTTTTCGGCTTCGCTGAAGGTATTGTTGATGAATTCGTTATTCAAATAGCTCTTAAGCGAGCTGTTCGCCCAATCGGCAGGCAAACGATCGTTATTAAAGGGAAGAGCGTCGATGCAATAACGCGAGATGAGCAAAAGCTTGTCGTCCTGCTTTTCGAGAACTATCCATTCAAGCTTTTCTGCGCCGTCTGAAGCGTCACCGTTTTGCTCGTAGCTGCCGAAAACGACAGCATCGCCCTTTTGTGCGTCGGACATATGCTCCTTCATTTCAATGACCTGTGAGGGAGCCTCGCTTGATTCCGCCTCAAACGATTGGGTCAGCGAGGATTGATCAATATCCTTTGCGCCGAAAACGTTCGTGAACAGATAGGTCAGAAAGGTGCCTGCCGCAATCAAAAACACAAGGAATGCGACGACTGCTATCCACATAGGTATTGGTTTTACTTCTTTTTTCTTTGCCATCTTTGCACCCTTATTCTTCGTCGGATATAACCGCCGCGCCGCGCCAGCCGGTCACTTTGCGAATCTTTTTGTAAAGCAATCCGCTTACGCGAATGCTTGCACGGACGTTGGGATGGCCGTTAGCGCCGGTTTCGGATTCGTTGCCGAAAACGGTATCGACAAAAAGGAAATGCACCTTATCGTCAGTCTTGGATATTTCGCGAATGGTTTTACGGAGCGTATCGCGGTAAAGCTGGCTCATCATGCCGTATACCCAAACTATCTGAGCCTCGGGATAGCGCGCGCGAACGCGCGCGACAAGCTCCTTTGCGGCGTCGGAAAATTCGTCCATGGGTGCGGGGCCGCCGCAGTCGTTGGTGCCTATATTGATAACCACAACGTCAGCCATCCAGCCGTCGTTGCATTCGCCGCCGGTGCGGCTTTGGTAGTTGTAATACTGACCTGCCTTGACGTCTTCTCTGTCGCCGTTGCAGTTGCATACTATGCCCTTACCCGAAATCGCGATATAGCGCGCGTCGGCGCCGAACTTTTCGGCGGTTTTGTATGCGTAAGCGTTGGTGCCATCCTGCTGATAGGTAAGATAAGTCGGGTCGGTGTGCATGCCGAGCACGCCGTAGCCGCAGGTTATCGAGTCGCCGATAAATTCGATCTTGCGAGGGCTGTTAAAGGAGGGCTTGCGGAGCTTCGCGTCGACGCCGATAAGCGAAATGGTATCGAAGCAGAGCTTTGCCTCGCCTTCGGTGATTTTCAAAGCCTCAACGCGGTGGCGCTTGTCGGAAAGTCCCTCGACGATGAGCTTTTCGCTGCCGTTTACGACCGCGAATCTTCTTTGATCCTTGCCGTCGATGATAATTTTAACGTATGCGGGAGTGTCCGCCTTATATTCGCCGAGCGAAAGAATAAAGCCGTTACCGCTGAAATTAAACGCGATACCGCTGTTGGTCCAATCGAATGCAAGCATTCCGTCAACAACCGTGTGTCTGCCGCGAACCTTGATCATTTCGTTGCCTTCAAGCTTTATCGGCTCGGAAACCGTAAAAATAGCGTTTCTCATAGAAATCATCCTCGTTTTTATACTTATTTACATCATAGGATGATACCCTAATATTGTGAACAATTATAAGTCAATGTGTGAAGCATTTGTAAACTTCGCAAATCAACAAGGGGCAACAAGCAAGGATTAGGCATATCGCCCATTCGACAGCGGTTAGCGCAACGACCCCGAAAAGGCTTGCGGCGGCGGGGATCAAAACCACCGACGACTGCAAAACCAAACAAAAGACAAAGGCAAAGGTCACGAAGGGATTTTTCTTTGCATCGCCCGAAAATACGCTTTTTTCGCTTCTTAAATTAAACGAATGAAAAAGCTGTGAAACTCCGAGCACCAAAAAGCACATCGTCCTGCCTGCCTCGAAGCGGTCGATATTACAGCCGATAACGAACGCGCAAATCGCAAGCGTGCCTATCAAAAGCCCCTCGAAGATTATTCTCATCGTTCTCGCAAGGCTGAACAGCGGGGTTTCGGGCTTTATCGGCGGGCGGCTCATAAGGCTGTCGGAGGCAGGCTCAAGCCCCAACGCGATTGCGGGGAGCGAATCGGTCGTCAAATTGACCCAAAGAAGCTGTATCGCCGAAAGCGGCGAAGGAAGCGAGGCAAGAATCGCAAAGAACACGCAGAACAGCTCGCCGATGTTGCAGGATAACAGAAAATGCACGGCGCGGCGGATATTTTCGTAAATTCCTCTTCCCTCTTTAACGGCGTCGACGACGGTGGCG
>JAZRGS010000060.1:0-15889 GCA_045644305.1 Eubacteriales bacterium
ATCATGGCGACGGTACAGGGCGACATCCACGACATCGGCAAAACCATCGTTTCCACACTGCTTTCCAACTACGGGTTCGACGTTATCGACCTCGGAAAGGACGTCCCGCCCGAAAAAATCGTCTCGGCAGTGCTTGAGCACAAGGCTCCGCTTGTCGGATTGTCGGCATTGATGACGACCACCGTCCCCGCTATGGTCAAAACCTGTTCGCTCCTGCGCGAGGCGGCTCCCGACGTGAAAATTATGGTCGGCGGCGCGGTCCTCACCGAGGAATACGCGCGCTCAATGGGCGCCGACTTCTTCGGCCCCGACGCCATGTCCTCTGTCAAGTACGCCCAGAGTTTGTGATTTTTGTTTTTAATTATTTATTTACGAGAAAAACCCTTTTTGCAAAAAGTGGTTTTTCTCGTGCTCTTTTCCCAAAAACTTTCAAAATAAAAATAACAAAAAACTGTCATCCTGAGCGGAGCGACGGAACGTCGCGAAGTCGAAGGATATACGCAACAATAAAATAAAAATGTAGGGAGGGGGTTCATCCCCCTCCTCATGTTTGTAGAACACAACAGACTTGAGGAAAGGGATAAACCCTTTCCCTACAAAATAAACTTAACCTAATCATAAAAACAAAAAGGTCTGTTTCACAACAGACCTTTTTTATAATTAAATTCCCATAAAAATCCGCGACATGCGCGTGGATTTTTATACCTTAGATGCCCGCGAGCGGTGAGCGAGATGCGAATGCACGGGCATCACAAACCCCGCCGCGCGGTTTTTCGACCGAAATGCTTGCATTTCGCGTCGGGAGCGTCAGCGACCCGAGTGGATGCCGAATGTGCAAACTGAACCCGAAGCTGTAGAATTCTACTGCGAGCGGTGAAGTTTGTGCAGAGCGTTAGCGATCTGCGCCGCTATGGACAGCTTCCAACAATTTCAAATCACCTAGTCTATGTTGCCGGCGATTGCGAATATATAACTTTCACAATCGGGGAACTTGATCTGGAACTTCTTGATCGAGATGTTATGCACCTTCTTCACGAAGTGGGAGCCGTCAACAACCGAGAAGTTGGGGAACTCGGCAACCGTTTTGCCTGCTGCCTTAACGTATGCCTCCTTGCGGACCCAGATGTTAGCGAAGTTTTCCGCCTCGGCATCGCGGGCGCCGTCGCGGATATATTCAACCTCGTCATACGAGAAGAAGCGTTCCGCCAAAAGCATATAGTCGATCTTGTTTTCGGGGCTGGTGATGCGGGGAAGGTATTCGCCGTCGATACCGATCGCCTTTTCGAAGATAACCAAAAGCATTACGCTTCCACAGGTTGTGATCGAAATATGAACCTTCTTTTCGACGTTTTCGACGGACGGACGTCCGTTTTCGTCATAAACGACCTTTGCCTTCGGGTTCTTCAAAAATTCGCGTACCGATTTTTGTATATCCGACTGGCGCTGTTTCTTGGTCGAGCTGTTTTCGAGTATAAAGGTTTTCAAACTCATTACTGTACCTCTCCTGTGGATTCGTTTTCAACTTCTGTTGCTTCGGCAGGCTCTGCGTTTTCGGCAATTTCAGCCGATTCGGCTTCCTTTTCCTCCGATTCGGTTTCGGGGTCGACAACCGCGAATCTTGCGACGCTTGCGCCCTCTTCAAGACGCATTACAATTACGCCCGAAGCGCTTCTGCCGTAAACCGGAATTTCCGAAACGCGGGTACGGATGATTATGCCGCCATCGGTGATGAGCATAACCTCTTCGCCGTCGCGGACGAGCTTAAGACCTGCGAGCGCGCCGGTTTTTTGGCTGACGCCGTGGCAGATAAGACCCTTGCCGCCTCTGCGCTGGCACTTATAATCGCCTGTGAAGCTACGTTTACCGAATCCGTTTTCGGTGATTGTGAGAATATAAAGGTCGTTATCGTCGTTGCCTTCGGGGATGATGCCCGCGCCGACGACGTAATCGTCCTCTTCAAGCATAATTGCGCGGACGCCGCGTGCGTGTCTGCCCATTTCGCGGACGTCGTCCTCGGTAAATCTGATCGAAATACCGCGGTTTGTTGCGACGATGATATCGTCGTTGCCCGACGAGCGGAGCACGTAAAGAAGCTGGTCGCCCTCGTCGAGATTGATTGCATAAAGACCGTTCTGGCGCTTTGTCTTATACGCCATAAGGTTGATTCGCTTGATTACGCCGAACTTCGTGACGAGAACAAGGTTTGTTTCCTCGTTGAATTCGGTAACCGGCACGATTGCCGTGATTTTTTCCTCGTTATCGAGCGAAAGGAGGTTGACAAGGTTGGTGCCCTTCGCGGTTCTCGCGCTTTCGGGGATTTCATAGCACTTCTTGATGTAAACCTTGCCGGTGTTCGAGAACATAAGCAGGAAGTCGTGGCTGTGCGAGATGATAACGTCCTCGACGAAGTCCTCTTCCCTCGTTCCCATCGCGGTGATGCCCTTACCGCCGCGGCGCTGTGCCTGATAGGTGTCGCTCGGGAGACGCTTTACGTAACCCGCGCGGGTCGCGGTGATAACGCAGGTTTCACGCTCGATGAGGTCCTCGATAAGGATATCGTTTTCAGCCTCGACGATGTCGGTTCTGCGTTCGTCGCCGTATTTATTCTTGATGTATTCAAGGTCCTCCTTGATGATCGCGATGAGCTTGGTTTCATCGGCAAGGATTTCCTTCAATTCCTTGATAAGTGCATAAAGCGCTTCCAAGCGGTCCTCAATCTTCTGGCGCTCCATGCCCGAAAGCTTACCGAGCGTCATATCGACGATAGCCTGCGCCTGAGCCTCGGAAAGTCCGAATCTTTCCATCAAGTTCGTCTTTGCGTCAGCGATGCTCGCACTTGCGCGGATTATCGAAATAACCTCGTCGATATTATCGATCGCGATCTTATAGCCCTCGTAAATGTGCGCCTCGTGCTCTGCCTTCGCAAGGTCGTATCTTACCCTTCTCGTTACAACCTCCTTGCGGTGAACGAGGTAATGGTTGAGAACCTCCTTGAGGTTCAAAAGCTTCGGCACGCCGTTGACAAGCGCAACCATATTCACAGCGCAGGTATCCTGAAGCTGTGTATATTTATAAAGCAGGTTGAGAATTATCTGCGCGTTCGCATCCTTCTTGACCTCGATAACGATACGCATACCAGCCTTGCCCGATTCGTTTCGGATATCCGAAATACCCTCGACGCGCTTGGTCTTTACAAGCTCAACCATGCTTTCAAGCAGCATCGAGCGGTTTACCTGATAAGGCAGCTCGGTGATAATAATGCTGGTTCTGCCGTTCTTTTCTTCGAAATGCGCCTTCGCGCGGACACGGACCTTACCTCTGCCCGTCATATATGCTTCGTAAATGCCGCTTGTGCCGTAAATCGTGCCGTAGGTCGGGAAGTCGGGGCCCTTAATGTACTGCATAAGGTCGACTATACTGCAATCGGGGTTATCGATAAGGTGCTCGGTCGCCTCGATAACCTCGCGCAAATTATGAGTCGGGATATTTGTCGCCATACCGACTGCAATACCCACGCTACCGTTTACAAGCAAATTCGGGAAGCGCGAGGGAAGCACAACGGGCTCCTTGCGCATATTATCGAAGTTAGGTATGAAGTCGACAACGTCCTTTTCGATATCCGCCATCATTTCGTCGGCGATTTTCGACATTCTCGCCTCGGTATAACGGTAAGCCGCAGGGGGGTCACCGTCGATATTACCGAAGTTACCGTGCTTATCGATAAGGCAATATCTGATCGAGAAATCCTGACCCAAACGCACCATCGCATCGTAAACCGACGCGTCGCCGTGCGGGTGATATCTACCAAGCACGTTACCGACAGTCGTTGCGG
The DNA here is from genome assembly GCA_045644305.1 of Eubacteriales bacterium. Classification (GTDB taxonomy): domain Bacteria; phylum Bacillota; class Clostridia; order Oscillospirales; family CAG-382; genus Coliplasma. The sequence continues at coordinate 3,833 of JAZRGS010000060.1, forward strand.
ACTTACGGAAGGGCTTATCATAGGTCAATCTATCCTCGTACATAGCGTACAAAATACGTCTGTGTACCGGCTTCATACCGTCGCGCACGTCGGGCAGCGCTCTGCCGACGATAACCGACATAGCATAGTCGATATAGCAGCTCTTTATTTCGTTTTCTATTCCGATATTATGAATAACCTGTTCCTCATGGTTACTATAATCGTACTCGTGTGCCATTTTTTTCAGTTTCGCGATGAATGAATCAACAGATTTGTTGACTTCTCTCCGCGATTCCTTTCACAAGTTTTTTACGTTCTACGTGGTTCTACAATTTGTTGCAATTCACTTTAAAAGTCAATATAAACGCAACGTTTTATGAATGTTAATATTTTTATTTTGAAAGAGAGCGCGAGAGAAAACTTTTTTAAAAGTTTTTTCTCGCAAGAACCCCCATCAAGTATCAAGATTTGCGTACTTGGCGTTAGCTTCGATGAATTCGCGGCGGGGTTCTACCTTGTCGCCCATAAGCACCGAGAAGAGCGCGTCCGCCTCGAGCGCGTCCTCGATAGTGATACGCTTGAGTATTCGTCTTTCGGGGTCCATAGTGGTATCCCAGAGCTGTTCGGGGTCCATTTCACCAAGACCCTTATATCTTTCAGCCTGCGCGTTACCGCCGAGCTCCTCGATATACATATCTCTTTCCTCATCCGAGAATGCATATCTTTGCTGTTTACCGCGGTACACCTTATAAAGGGGCGGGGTCGCCGAATAGACGTGACCTGCCTCGATAAGCGGGCGCATATGGCGGAAGAAGAAGGTCAAAAGCAGGGTTTTGATGTGCGAGCCGTCGACGTCGGCATCGGCCATGATGATTATCTTGCCGTAGCGGAGCTTGGTGATATCAAACTCGCTGCCGATACCCGTGCCGAGCGCGAGGATTATCGGGATTATCTGAACCGACGAATAGATTCTGTCGATACGGTTCTTTTCAACGTTCAAAATCTTACCGCGGAGCGGAAGAATCGCTTGGAATCGGCTGTCGCGGCAGTCCTTTGCGGTACCGCCTGCCGAGTCACCTTCCACCAGATAAAGCTCGGTGTATTCCATCCTGCGCTCGTTACAGTCGGCAAGCTTGGAGGGGAGCGACGAGGATTCAAGCAGGCCCTTACGTCGGGTAAGCTCGCGCGCTTTCTTTGCGGCTTCTCTTGCTCTTGCTGCAAGCACCGATTTTTCGATAATTATTCTTGCGGTGTCGGGGTTTTCCTCGAAGAACACCGAAAGCTTTTCGTTAACTATACCCTCGACAAGCGTTCTGATTTCGCTGTTACCGAGCTTTGCCTTGGTCTGGCTTTCGAACTGCGCGTCCTCGAGCTTGACCGAAATTACAGCCGAAAGACCCTCGCGCACGTCGTCGCCGGTAAGCTTTTCGCCGTCCTTGAAGAGGTTGTATTTTTTACCGTAGTCGTTTAATGCCTTGGTGAGACCGACCTTAAAGCCGGTTTCGTGGGTACCGCCGTCGACGGTGTTCATATTATTCGCGAAGGAAAGGATAGAATCGGTTATGGTTTCGTTATACTGAAGCGCGATTTCGGCAACCGAGGTGTCCTTTTCGCCCGCAACGTAAATGACGGGGTGGATGGGGTCAGCGCCCTTCTTTTGGTTCAAGAACTCAACAAACGAGCGGATACCGCCCTCGAAGCAAAAGTTTTCTTCAACAGGGTCGACGCCTCTTTTGTCGCAAATGGTTATCGAAACGCCTGCGTTTAAGAAGGATTGCTCGCGAAGTCTATTCTTTACAGTTTCGTAATCGAATTCGACGGTTTCGAAAATGGTTTCATCGGGCCAGAAGCGCGCGTGCAAGCCGTGAAGCTCGGTTTCGCCGGTTTCACGGAATTCTTCGACAACGTTGCCGCGTTCGAACGCGATGTAATAGCCCTTGCCGTCGCGGTGGTTTCTGACCTCGACACGCTTCGAAAGCGCGTTAACGACGGAAGCACCAACGCCGTGAAGACCGCCCGCGATCTTATAACCGCCGCCGCCGAACTTACCGCCCGCGTGAAGGATGGTATAAATGACCTCAAGCGTCGGCTTGCCGACAGTCGGATGGATACCCGCAGGTACACCACGGCCGTCGTCGGTTACCTCACAGCTTCCGTCGGCGTGAAGCGTTACGCAAATATTTTTACAGTAGCCCGCAAGCGCTTCGTCTATCGAGTTATCGACAATTTCGCTTATAAGGTGGTGAAGACCCTTTACCGAGGTCGTACCGATATACATACCGGGACGCTTTCTTACCGCCTCGAGACCCTCAAGCACCTGTATCTGGCTATCGCCGTAATTCTCTTCAACAGGACTTAACACGTCGTTTCTAATCTCTTCCATCTTTTTCAATTTCGCGATAGACCATGCAACGAATCTGTTGCGCCCTCTCCGCGATACCCTTCTATAATTTGTTGCCCTCGACGGGGTTCTATTATTTGTTACAATTCAGTTTATAAGTTCTAACCCCTCGTTACGAAGAGTAGAACCATCGTCCACGCGGAGTTAAGCTTATTAAAAATTTTAAGCTTCATCGCGGGGGCTGAAAAGGTGTGTTACACACCCGCGGGAACTACTTGGCGGATTATCCGCCCGCGGGCTTTATTTGGTGCATTATGCACCTCTTTCCCAAAGGGGGGTTATTTTGTTATCTAATCGTTTTTTTATACTTTCGGTCGAAAGGCCGGTGATATAAACGCTATCCACATATTCGCCGTCGACAACCAAAAAGCTCTTCGGGAGGTCGTTGGAAAGGCTTATTACCCCTCTTTCCTCATCCTTGCGTTTGAAAAGCTCCTTCGTGCCCTGCGAAACGCTCGCCGTTTCGATATCGAATATGCCGATTATTTCGCTTTTTTCGATGCTTTCGCCCTTTTCAAGCTGTAAATACTTCATATTTCAGTTTCCCTGCGTGATTTTACCCTCGCAAACGAAGATCTTGCCCTCGTTTTCGAAAATTTCGCTTTCACAGCCTGTGATTATTACCTGTCGGTCGGTGATTCGCGAAAGGATATATTCCTTTCTGTCCTTATCGAGCTCCGACAAAATATCGTCAAGCAAAAACACGGGATATTCGCCCGTCAGGTTATAAGAAAGCTCGCCCTCTGCCAGCTTCAGCGAAAGCACGATGCTTCTTTGCTGACCCTGCGAGGCATACATTCGCGCGCTTTTTTTATTGACGTACACCGAAAAATCGTCCTTGTGCGCGCCGTAAAGCGTTAAATAGCGTTCCTTTTCCTGATTCGACTTTTCCTCGAAAATTTTTAAATATCTTTCCTTAATTTCTTCCTGAGTTTCGAAATCGCCCGCCTGCGACTGATAAGAAAGCGTTAATTTTTCGCGGTTGTTGCTCATATCAAGCAAAAACCTACTTGCCTCATCCTCAAGCCTTTGCACGTACTTTCTTCTATTCACGGTTATCACCGCCGCGAGCGTCGAAAGTCGTTCGTTATAAACGAAAAGCAGGTCGTCGTTTACGTTTCCGCGCTTTAAAAGCGCGTTTTTCTGTGCAAGCACGCGGTTATATTCCGAAAGAGTTTTTGCGTACCTCGGAAACGACTGGCATATCGCCAAATCCAAAAATCTTCTTCGGTTTTCGGGCGCGCCCTTGACCAAATTCAGGTGGTCGGGCGTGAATATCACGGCACGGAACCTTCCTATATACTCGGTCATCTTCAGCGGAGCGCCGTCGCCCATCTTTATCACGCGTTTTCCGCTTTTCGAAAGCTGCGCCTGCATTTTGAAGCTGCTGTTTTCGGTGGCGAACCGCATCGCGATATTCGCCTTATCGCTTCCGAACGAGATCAGCTCTCTATCCTTACAGTTCCTAAAGCTTTTACCTGCGGCGAAATAAAACACAGCCTCTAAAATATTGGTTTTTCCTGCGGCGTTTGCACCGCAAATAACGTTCACGCCCTCGTTAAATTCGATTTCGCTGTTTTCGGCGTTTCGAAACGAGTTGAGTGAAAGATGCTCTATATGCATTCTTTAATCCTTAAGCTTACAAGGCAATACAAGATAGGTATAGTTCGAATTTTCGTCCTTTTCGGCAGGCGTAATCATCATACTCATCAAGGGTGTCGAAAGCGACGCGATGATCTTTTCATCTCTGCACGCCTTAAGCGCATCAAGAAGGTACCTATTATTAAAGCCTATCTCGATATCGTCGCCTTCCTTTTTAATCTTCAGGTTATCGTTTACGCTTCCGTACTGGGTATTACAGGAAATATTCAAGATATTATCCTCAAACTTACAGCGAAGCGGGGTTCTTAGCTTTTCATCGACAAGCAAGCTCGCTCTTTCGGCGGATTCGATAAACTCACTTCTATTAATGGTCGCGAAAATTCTGTTCGACTGAGGAAGCGCGCGTCTGTAATCGAGGTATTCGCCCTCGAGCAATCTCGAGAAGAAGACGGTATCGTCGATCTTGAAAATAATATACTTAGCGGTAAATTCGACCCTTACGAATTCGTCGCTATCGTCCAAAAGCTTTGCAAGGTCGGAAAGCGCCTTACCGGGCACAACGAACGAAAATCTGTTATCGTTATCGAAAACGCAGTTCTTTTCCTCGCGCATCGCAAGTCTGAAGTTATCGAGCGCAACAACGGTCAAGGTCTTATTTTCAATCATAAACAGCTCGCCGGTTAAAATCGGTCTCGCCTCGGACTGGGCAACCGCGAAAACAGTGCTATTGATGATATCCTTCATCAAGCTGCGCGAGATATTGAACGCGTTATCGCCGCCGAGCTCGGGCAAGCCGGGATAAACCTCTGCCGTGACGCCGTGGATAGTAAAATCACTCATGCCGCCGCTGATTCTTACCATATTTCTATCGTCCGATTCGATACAGATATCGCAATCGGGGAAGTTTCTGATAATCGACGTGATCTTCTGCGCGTTGATGATGACAGAGCCCTCTTCCATCATCGTTACCTCGCCCAAGGTTCTTACACCCTTTTCAAGGTCATAACCGCACACGGTCAAATTATCGCCCTTGAGCGTAAAAAGCAAGCCCTCAAGTGCAGGAAGCGTCGTCTTATTCGACGCCGCAGAAGCAGCAGGCAATATCAACGACAATAATGTTTTCTTATCCGTCACAAACTTCATTTTTTCAATTTCGCGATAGTCCATGCAACAAATTTGTTGACTCCTCATCGCGATACCTTTCTGTATTTTGTTGACCTCTACGGGGTTCTATTATTTGTAAGAATTCACTTTAATGGTTTAGACTAATTTGTTGAGTAATAATTTGTGTGTCATCCTGAGCGGAGTTGCGCAAGCAACGTAGTCGAAGGATATACCCTTCAAATTTCAGAAGCTTAATTCTATCCAATCAGGATTTTCCTTATTTATCAATATTTCCTTTTTCGCTCGTGTCCAGCCCTTTAATTGCTTTTCGCGAGCTATTGCCTCTTCGACCTCGCTATATTCTTCATAATACACAAGCTTGTTCAGATTATACTTTTTCGTAAATCCGTCGGCAAGCTTGTTTTTATGCTCATACAGCCGTCTTTGAAGGTCATTTGTTACGCCGATATACAGCATAGCGTTATTTTTCGTTGTTAGTATGTAGATGTAGTACATATGTTGCGTATATCCTTCGACTTCGTGGCAAATGCCACTTCGCTCAGGATGACAGACTCGTTTTCTGATCGATCGGGGGACATACCCGCACCCAAAATCACACCTTAATCGGGGTTGTCCACATAGGTTTGCACACCTTGTCCACGCGTCTGATGTCGGATTTTGCCTGATAAATCCTGCTTGTCCCAAATTTCCACAAATCCACGCTGACTACTAATACTAATAGTACTAATAAATACATTTATATAATGTTTCTTTTCTTTTTGCTCTAAAGTGGGAAATCAGCTTTTAAGCTCTGCTATCGCAGATTCGATTTCCCTTGCAAACGCAGGCTCGTTGTTCATTTTCTTTTCTATAAAGCTTATAGAATTGATAACCGTTGTATGGTCCTTTTTGTTGAACAGCTTTGCGATCGACGTCTGTGAAAGATTCGTAGTGTTTCTTATAAGATAAATCGCGTAATGCCTTGCCGAAATAATGTCCGAGCTGCGGCGATTTCCGACGATTTCCTCGCGCTTGACGCCGTAACGCTTTTCGGCAAAGGTAAATACACGCTCAATGACCGTTTCCTTGCTGTTTTCGTTCGCAAAGAATTCGTTAAGCACCTTTTTCGCGACGTAGACGTCACAGTTTTTGCCGGTTATGAGGGTATGCGCCTTAAGCTTTTTCAAGGCACCCTCGATCTGACGGATATTTGTCGTTATGTTCTTCGCGAGATAATACAAAACGTCAAGATCCATGTTGTAATTAAAGTCTATCGCCTTGCGCTTGAATATCGCGACGCGAAGCTCTAAATCGGGGGGCTGAATATCGGCAACCAAGCCCATTACGAAACGGCTTTTTAAGCGGTCCTCAAGATTATTTATGTCCTTGGGCGCGCAGTCGGATGCGAGAATTATCTGCTTGTTCATCTTGAAAAGCGTATCGAAGGTGTGGAAAAATTCCTCCTGAACCGACATCTTTCCTGCGATGAACTGGATATCGTCTACAAGCAATACGTCGACGTTTCTGTACTTTTCGCGGAACGCCATCGGCTTTTTAAGCGAAAGCGATTCGATAAGCTCGTTGGTGAATTGTTCACCCGTGACGTATAATATGTTGAAGCTCGGGTTGTTTTTACGTATTTCGTTCACGATCGAGAACAAAAGGTGGGTCTTACCCAAGCCCGACGGTCCGTAAAGGAACAAGGGGTTATTAAGCTCGGCAGGGTGCTTTGCAACGGCGAGCGAAGCCGATTGCGCGAGCTGGTTTGATTTACCAACCACAAAGTTTTCGAAGGTGTATTCGGGATTAAAGCGCATTTTATAGGCGGAATCGACAGGCTCTTGAAATTCCTCGCTCATTTCTGCCTCTTCCTCGTCGGTGATGAGCTTTAAATCGAGCTCACAGCCGATAACCCGCGAATAAACCTCTTTAAGCACGCTGTAATAGGTCGTTTCGACAAATGCCTTTCGGTTTTCGGGAAGCGAAACCGTGATTAATTCCGAATCCATCGCGACGACGCGCATCGGCTTGAACCAAAGTGAAACGGTTGCGGTTGAATATAATTTTTCAAGCTCTTCAAGAGCAAACAGCTTTATTTGTTTTAATTCGTTGTCGGTCATTTTAAATCTCCGCGTTTTTTGATTTTGCGCGTGAAAATATCTTGCTTTAAAAATGTACATAAATATACAAATTTGATTATATCACACAGTTTTCAAAATGTAAAGCCTTTTTATAATATATTTTAACGTATATTATATAATATATATTCCTTATTATATGCAGGTAATAAAAAAACGGCAAAAAATTTAAAAAAATTTAAAATTTAATTACGCGAAAAAATCTATATATTGGGCTTTTTGAAAAAAGCGATCGAAAAAACAACAAAATGTTTGAAGGTGAAAATTTTTAAAAGAATTAACAAGCTTGATTAAGCTTAAAAAATGGCAAAAACACTTGACAAATGGGCAATTTTTAGTATATAATATGTTGCTATGCTCTGCGGAACCACGGACAAAGAGGATAGATATTTACTTGTTTTTTGAAATTTTATTGGAGGTGTAAAACCATGCTTAGAACATATCAGCCTAAGAAGAGACACAGAAAGATGGAACACGGTTTCAGAAAGAGAATGGCTACCGCAAACGGAAGAAAGGTTCTCAAGAGAAGACGTGCTAAGGGCAGAGCAAGACTCACCTATTAATCGTCGATTTATAATGCCTTGAGTTTTTTAAGATGGAAAAAACAAAAAGGATACTGACTTTAAAGGAAAACCACCTGTTCTCGCGTGCATACCGAAAGGGCAGGTGCTTTTCCGGCAAGTATATATCGGTTTACGTTCTGAAAAACACGCGTGAACGCGATACTAAAAAATTAGGAATCACCGTATCGAAAAGCCGCGGAAACGCGGTAAAAAGGAACAGGACCAAGCGTATTATCCGCGAGGCCTATCGTGTTTTTCATCCCTTCATAAAGGAAGGTAACATTATTGTCATTGTCGCGCGTCAGCCTTGTGTAGATGCTCATGTTTCCGTGGTAACAAGCGAGCTCGAGGCTTTATTGTCTAAGGCGGCACTTTTATGAAACGGATCTTAATTTATCTGGTACGGCTATATCAAAAGCATATTTCTCCTTACAAGCCCCGTTGCTGCCGTTTTACGCCGAGCTGTTCGGCATACGCTATCGAAGCATTTGAAAAACACGGCGCATTTAAAGGGCTTTTGCTTGCGTTATACCGAATTTTGCGGTGTAACCCGTTTAACAAGCATTGCGGGTACGATCCGGTTCCGCCTGTTAAGCGAAGCTTGAAGAATTCGACTGATTTTGAGGAGAAGGATTGCTGACAACCAAAGCCTTTTTAGGGCTTCACAATGTACAATGCAACAAAATTTTTTAACACTTGTTGTTAAAGCGTTTTTTAAAGGCTGTAACGTTGCAGTGTATATCGCGAAACTGAAAGGAAAGAAAAATGTTTAGTTTTTTGAATGGTCCCTTTTCATATTTGATGAAGGGATGCCTGTATTTGGCAGGTAACCATTATATTCTCGCGCTTTTGTTCTTTGCACTTATCATTGAAATCATCCTTTTGCCGATTGCTATCAAGCAGCAGAAGTCGCAGATCAAGATGGCTGAGGTCAGGCCAAAGGAAATGGCTATCCGCGAGAAATATAAGGGCAGAAACGACCGTGTCACACAGCAGAAGATGAGCATTGAGATACAGGAAATGTATCAGCAGTCGGGCTATAATCAGTTCGCAGGCTGCCTTCCGTTGCTCATTATGCTTCCCATCGTTTTAGTAGTTTTCAATATAGTACGTCAGCCCATCACCTACGGTGTAAGATTGACCGACGTCGACAGCAACTTTGATACCGAATATTATAAGCAGGCTGTCGTTTATTATCAGGAACAGAAGGAAGCACTTAACAAGGATGCGTTTGCAACCACCGAGGAATATGACGCTTATATCGCGATGCTTGACGCATATCAGAACGAAATCGGTGTTAAAAAGGATGCAGGCAAGGTAGAGGGTACCGAAATCAACCTTTATGAGCCTGACGAAAAGAATATTCAGGCGATGAAGAAGTCGACCGCAGAGGCGGCGCTCGTTCGTTTCATTAACGATGAAATGGACAACGTGACCAAGCTTAAGGCGGAAGGCAAGCTCAGCGAAGATTTTGACATCACTACCGTAACCACGCTTGATGCGTATAAGGACGACATCCCCAATTATTATGTCGGACCCCTTAATCTTATCAACACGCCCAGCTTTAAAACCAACGCGTGGTTGATGATCATTCCGCTTCTCGTTTTCCTTACTTCTTATTTTATGACCAAGATGACAAAGCGCTTCTCGGGCTCTGCTAACCAGACCGACGCAAACGGCAACCCCATCGGCGGCGGCTTGTTTATGGAGGTCGGTATGCCTCTTATTTCGGCGTTCATTTCGATGAAAATGACTGCGGCAGTAGGCGTTTACTGGATTTGGAGAACCTTGATTTCCATGGTTAAAACGATTGCTTTAGCAAAAGCTATGCCTATTCCCGTTGTAACCGAGGAACAGATTGCCGAAGCACGCCGCGAGCTTAAGAGCAAGGTTAAAAAGAAGAAGGTTATCACCATCGAGGTCGATGAGGACGATAACAGCTACGACGATATGATCGTAGGCGGCGAATCGAACAAGCGCCCTGTTGATCCTACTCAGCGTACTCCGAGACACATTCAGATGCTCACTGCCGACGATGAAGAAGACAGTGACAGCCAGGAATAATTGATTGAAAGGCAAAAAATATGTTGAAACAAACCGTTGCAACCGCAAAAACGGTTGAATTGGCAGTAAGCACGGCTTGCACCGAATTGGGCGTCACTCCCGATGAAGTAAGCTACGAAGTGCTCGAAGAGCCCAAGAAGGGCATCCTCGGTATCGGCGCTTGCGACGCTAAGGTCAGCGTTTCGCTTAAAATGACCCCCGCGTTGCGCGCTTACGAGTTTATCGAAAATCTGCTTAAGAATATGAACCTCGACGCAACCGTCGAAATTACCTCGAAGGATGAGGAAGGCGTTAACATCGCAATCAACGGCGGCTCGTTAGGGCTCCTTATCGGCAGAAGAGGCGACGTTCTCGATTCGCTTCAGTATCTCGCTACCCTCGCCGCAAACATCGAAAAGAGCGGCTTCTACCGCGTCACAGTGGATGTTCAGGGCTATCGTGAAAAGCGTGCCGAAACTCTTCGCGGTGTTGCAAGACGCATGAGCGAAAAGGTGCTTAAGTACAAAAAGAGCTTCGCGCTTGAACCGATGAACGCCTATGAAAGACGCATCATCCACGCAGAATGTCAGAACATTCAGGGCGTAACCACTCGCTCTATCGGCGAAGGCGCCGACCGCAAGATCATTATCTCTCCCGAGAAGAAGTGATTGTTTTAAATAATGATTAATTACGAGAGAAAACCTTTTTGTAAAAAAAGGTTTTCTTTTTTTCAATTTCGCGGTAGTCCATGCAACGGACTTGTTGACTTCTCTCCGCGATGCCCTTGGCGCGTGACGCGCCGCACAGTTTCGCGATAGACCATGCAACGAATCTGTTGTGCTCTCTCCGCGATACCCTTCAATAATTTGTTGCCCTCGACGAGGTTCTATTATTTGTTACAATTCTGTTTATAAGTTCTAACCCCTCGTTACGAAGAGTAGAACCATTGTCCACGCGGGAGGAGGACTTTGACTTGTTTTGCCCTTACCGCGGAACTGAAAAGGTGTGTTACACACCCCGCGGAACTACTTGGCGGGTTACCCGCCTGGGATTTTCGCGGGATTTTTATGGGATAAAAAGGGGATGAAAATCGATGATTTAAGTGTTAAACTGTTCTCGAAAGGGGCGAGGAAATGGAATTTAACATAAAATCAAAGGTTAAGCTTAAAAATGACTTTATGTACGACGAGCGCGTCGAAAGGCTTAAAAGCTATGATAATTGGGTCAAAATTTTGCTGTTATATATGATGCTTGTCGGGTTCGCAGAGCGCAGTAAAACCGGAAACGTGGTGGTTTTTGATGACGGCACCCCCGTTCCTCTTTGCAGGATGCAAGAGCTGTTTAACTTTAACCGTTCGTTTTTGGATTATGCGTTCAGCGCCTTGCAAAGTGTAAATCTTATAGAAACAATTCCTTTTCAAGACGACAACGTCACGATAGTTGCCACAAATGGGCTGTTTAGCTTGTAATTATAAAAAAAGTCCTTTAAATCAAGTAAAACTTAACTTAAAGGAAATTTTAATTTATTCAATTTAATGTTTTTTGAAAAAGAGCGCGAGAGGGTTCCTCTCGTAAACAATCAAATATTAACCTCGAGCGCGTAGAAGAACGACAGAGAAAGGAAAATCGGCGCCCGACGGTGTAGAAATCTACTCCGAGAGGTGCCGATTTTTCTTAGCATAAAAAATACAATAATTCCGCTAATACAAACCCTTTTTGGTTAACGAACAAGTCAAATCCGACATAAATCTAAATAAATCTTTTTTATGCGGTCTATGTTGTTCTGCTTAGCGCATTTTAAAGAGCTGCGTTGATGATGGTTGCAAAGTCGGGAGCCTTGAGAGAAGCGCCGCCGATGAGGCCGCCGTCAACATTTTCCTTGGAAAGGAGCTCGTCGCAGTTCTTAGCGTTCATAGAGCCGCCGTACTGGATGGTGGTAGCCTTAGCTACGCAATCGCAATAGAGACCTGCAACAACGTTACGGATGATGCCGCAAACCTCGTCAGCCTGATCAGAGGTAGCGGTCTTGCCGGTACCGATAGCCCAAACCGGTTCGTAAGCGATGATGACGTTCTTCATCTGCTCAGCGGTAACGCCCATAAGAGCGATCTTGGTCTGCATAGCAACGATTTCGCCGGTGATGCCCTGTTCGCGTTCTTCAAGAAGCTCGCCAACGCAAAGGATAACCTTAAGGCCTGCTTCGAGAGCCGCGAGAACGCGCTTGTTA
>JAZRGS010000061.1:0-6187 GCA_045644305.1 Eubacteriales bacterium
GCGAATATTTCCAATTTCGCCTTTTGAAATTTTCTTTACGCGCCTGCTTCTTTTTAAATTCCTGCTCGCGTTGACGCGCGCTGTTTACGTCGCCCTCCATCTTGCCCGCGCAAATACATCCGACGTTCAGGCTTTTGTAATCCTTGTGCTTCATGTGATGCACGTATCGGATAATTTGCTTGCCGCACATTTCGCAAACGCCGGTTGGCTCCCCGAGGTCGGTGATGCCCGTACAAACCCATCCGCTTTTGGGGACGTCATCACGCTTCCAAAGGTTTTCGTAATCGTCAAGATTCGGCTTGTAAGGCGCCTCGTTTTCTTCCAAGAATTCGCTTGCTTCCTCATCGATTTTTTCAACCTCCCGTACCTCTTCAATCGTTTGCCGTTCGGCTTCCACGTATCCATCCTCGCACGCGTCGGGTTCGGCTTCATCAGCCTTTAAATCTTCTTTGTTTGGAAGCGGCAGGGGATTGTGGCTTCTGTTGAAAAAGTCCTTCGAAATATCACGCTCGATTCCGCGTTCTTCAAAGCGTATACGGTAGCTGTTTTGATTTTTGCCGTACCCGATAATCGTTCCCTCACCGAACGCGGGGTGGGTGACATTCGTGCCGATTTCCTTTGCGGCTTGAATCGGCTCGCTCGAATAAAGCGATCTTGCATAATCGTCGGCGCTTTGCTGTAATTCCTTCGATATCACACCGTGACGAACATAATTTTCTTCGCCAATCTCCTTAAGAAACCGCGACGGCAGCTTTTGCTTGTCGTTTTGATTATAACCCTCGCTGTCGAGCAGAAACAGTCGCTTCTCGGCGCGCGTTATTGCCACGTAGCAAAGCCTTCGCTCTTCCTCAAGCCCCAACTTTTTTCTTTCTTCAATGGTTTTTGCGGAAGGGAATACACCTTCGGACATTCCGATGATAAATACGTTCGGAAACTCAAGCCCCTTTGATGCGTGCACCGTCATAAGCTTTACCATGTCGGTCAACGTTTCGCCGTCGTCCTCGGATTGAAGCGAAATTTGATTGATGAATTCTTTAAGGGTAACCCTTTCACCGAAATTCTTTTCGTATTCCGAGGCGATTCGCTTGAACTCGCTTAGATTTTCAAATCTCTCCATATCCCCGAGCTCGCGGATATATTTCTCGTAACCGCTTTCCTCGCAAACCGCTTTGAAGGTTTCGTTAAGCGTCGATTCGTTGTATTTCGCGCGTATATCGGTTATGAATCTGATAAATTCGCCTATGCCGCTGTTTTTAAGAACGCTGTCCTCTTGGTTTTCAACAAGTGCCTCGAAATAGCTCTGACCGTCCTTGCGAAGAAGCGTAAGTCGTTGCATTTTAGCGCGCCCGAAGCGGCGTCTGGGCGTGTTGATAATTCTTTTGAACGATACGTCGTCGTCAAACGCAATAAGACGTAAATATGCCAGCAGGTCCTGAATTTCCATACGCTGATAAAATTTCACGCCGCCGAATATTTCATAAGGAATTCCGCATTCGGTAAACTTCTTTTCGATAATGCGCGACAAAAATCCCGACCTGTAAAGCACGGCAAAGTCGGCAAAATCGCACCCCGTCTGCTTTCGTATCAAGCGTATCTGCTCAATAATTTTGTCAGCCTCGTCGTATTCGCTTTTTGTGTGAAAATGAATAACCGCTTCGCCGTCGCCGCTTTTGGTGAAAAGATCCTTTTTCAGTCGGTATTCGTTCTTTTCTATCAATGTGTTTGCGCATTTAAGAATCTGCGGCGTGCTTCGATAGTTCTGATTGAGAAATACCGTTTTTGTGTTATCGTGACTCTTGTCGAAGTCGACCAAAAGCTTCACGTCGGAGCCGCGCCATTCATAAATATTTTGATCGGGGTCGCCGACGATCATCATATTTCCGTGCTGACCCGCAAGCGCGTCCACAAGCTCCATTTCGACGTTGGAGCTGTCCTGAAATTCGTCAACCTGAATATAATTAAGCTTGTCCTGCCATTTTTGCAACACCTCGGGACAGCGCATAAAGATATCGAGCGTGAAGTATAAAAGGTCTTGAAAATCCATCGCGTATATCTGCTTTTGCGTTTGCAGATATTCTTCGATTATCTGCGAGTCGACGTTGTTGACGCTGTCGAGAATTTGACATTTCTCTGTACAGCACATTTTTTGAACGTATTTCCGCTTTGATTTGAAAAATGCGATTTTTTGTATGATTTTTTCAAAGCTTGCGTGGTCGAGCTTAAGCTCAAATTTTTGATATATATCCGATAAAATTGCTTTTTGCTGTGAGGTATCTATTATTTGAAACTCCTTGGGATAGAATATCTTTTCGATATCCTCGCGAAGCACCCTTACGCAGAATCCGTGATAGGTGCATATAAGTGACGTGTCGTATTCGGGCCCTATGAGCGAGCGAATCCTTCGCTTCATTTCTCCCGCCGCCTTGTTTGTGAATGTTACGCACAAAATGTTTGCGGGGTCGATTCCGTAATCCTTCACAAGGTATGCGTACCTGCTTACCAAAAGCTTGGTTTTTCCGCTTCCTGCACCTGCAATAACCCTTAAATTGCCCTCGGTTGCTATCACTGCTTCATATTGCTTTTCGTTAAGTGTAGTTAAATATTCCATAATTACTCCTCCTCAGTGTCTATTATAACAAAACCACTGTCCAATTGAACGGACAGTGGCGGAGGAATATAAAAATATTTCGATTTTTTGAAAAAAAGAGGCGGAAGTTATATCCGCCTCAATGCTTTTATTCGCTTTCTTTGGTTTCGATCTTTATGCTGTTGATAACAGGTTGATCGGCCTTTGCGATAGAGCCGTTATTATCGGTCGGGTTTGCCGCCGTGCAAATCGCGTCTACAACGTCCATACCCTCGGTAACGTAACCGAATGCGGCATACTGACCGTCCAAGAAGGTGCTGTCCGCGTGAACGATAAAGAACTGGCTGCTTGCGCTATTCGGGTCAAATGCTCTTGCCATCGAGATAACGCCTCTTTTATGCGAAATCGAGTTCGAATAGCCGTTTTGGCTGAATTCGCCGATAATATTCTTGCCCGAGCCGCCCGTGCCGTTGCCCTTGGGGTCGCCGCCCTGCATCATAAAGCCTTCCATAATTCTGTGGAAGGTGAGCCCGTCGTAAAAACCGTCCTCTGCCAAAAGTACGAAGTTTTCAACGGTGATGGGAGCTTCGTTCTGGTCGAGCTGTATGGTTATCGTACCGTAATCCTTAACGTCGATAATAGCGTAATAGGTGAGGCTCTTGTCAAGCGAGGTCGAAACGTCGTCCTTGCTTACCTCGCTCGATTCGTCGGAGGTATCGGCTTCGCTCGATTCGTCGGAAGCTTCATCCGAAACGTCGCTCGATTCGGTCGGGGTAACAACCACCGCATTGCTTGCGATGGTTTCTGCGGTGATACCGGGTTTTTTGTCAACCGTTTCGATGGTTACCGACTTAATAACAGGCTGAGCTGCCTTGGGAATGGTGCCGTTGCCGTCAATAGGCGCAGCGGTATTGCACACCTTGTCAACAACGTCAATTCCTTCAACTACGCAACCGAAAGCGGCATACTGACCGTCCAAGAAGGTGCTGTCCTCGTGAACGATAAAGAACTGGCTGCTGCCGCTGTTAAATGCCTGCGCGCGTGCCATAGAAACGACACCTCTTTTGTGAGTAATCGTATTCTTGTAACCGTTTGCGGTGAATTCGCCGACAATTTTGTTGGGAGAGCCGCCCGAGCCGTCGCCGTCGGGGTCGCCGCCCTGCATCATGAAGCCTTCCATGATTCTGTGGAAGGTGAGCCCGTCGTAAAATCCGTCGTTAGCAAGGTCGATAAAGTTTTTAACGGTAGCGGGTGCCTGAGTGTGGTCAAGCTCGATTTTAATGGTACCGTAATCGATAATTTCAATAATTGCGTAATAGGTCTTGTTTGCGTCAAGCTCGCCGATTTGTTCTTCATTTTTATCGCAAGCGATAAAGCAGGAGCAGGCGAAGATTGCAATCAACACCAACGCGATGATTTTTTTCATTTTTTCCTCCGAAAATTGTAATTCAATATTTGAATTATACTATATAATTAGTAGTTTTGCAATAGAAATAAATACTTGAAATTTAAAATAATGTGTGATATAATATAGTATCATATTATCAGGAGGAAACACAATGAGCTCTATCAAAAAGTACATCGCCGAATTTATCGGCACCTTCGTTTTGGTTGCATTTGCCTGCGGTACCGCTTGTGTAGTCGGATGCGACTCTGCTTTCAACGTTGAAGGTTATCTCACGGTTGCCCTCGCATTCGGCCTCGTTATTGTTGCTATGGCATATTCTATCGGCAATATTTCGGGCTGTCACATCAATCCCGCGGTTTCTATCGCAATGCTTGTTTCTAAAAAGCTTTCTGTTACCGATTTTATCGGTTACGTAATAGCACAGTTTGCAGGTGCTATCGCAGGTGCAGGTGTTTTGAAGTACATCTTCTCCGACGGCTTGGACAAAACAGGCGGACTCGGCTCTAACGCACTTTTCCAGAACGACGTTCTTAAGTCTATCATCATCGAAATTCTCCTTACCTTCGTATTCGTAATTGCAATTCTCGGCGTTACCTCGAAAATCGAAAACGGCGCGGTTGCAGGCTTGGTAATCGGTCTTTCGCTCACTCTCGTTCACCTTTTCGGTATCGGCTTGACAGGCACCTCGGTTAACCCCGCTCGTTCCTTTGGTCCCGCTCTTCTTACAGGCGGTCAAGCGCTTTCCAACGTTTGGGTGTTCATCGTTGCTCCGTTGGTTGGCGGTGTTCTCGCAGCAATCGTTTACAAGCTTCTCGATTCTAAGGCTCAATAAAGTAAAAAAAGAAAAGCAGTGGGCTTTGACCCACTGCTTTTTTGTTTATTTGTTTTTGTTTTTGCGAAACTTCGTTATCATCAAAATTATGGTTATGATAGAGATAATTAAAGACAGCAAAAAGAAAGCCGAAAAATATTTGTACAAGACAAAAGCAAGAAGCAAAATAAAGGATGCTATCAGATATGCAACAATTAAGCACACCTTGCCGATGGTTTTCTTTGTAATCTTAGCCGCCTCAATAAAAAGCAGCGACGCAATACATGCACAGAAAAAGGGATTCGAAACAAAGGCTAAAAAGGCGAAAAATAAACCGATAACCGAGAATAACGCCGAAAACAAGCCGGAATTCTTCGAAATCAAGCTCTTTATCGTGTTTGCTTTCGCAGGCTCGGTGTTTTTATTTTCGTTAGCGGGCGCAGAAGTAGGTGCAGGTGCGGGTGCAGGTGCGGGTGCAGGTGCGGGCGTCGGTGCAGGTGCGGGCGTCGGTGCAGTTGCAGGTGTAGGTGCGGGTGCAGTTGCAGGTGTAGGTGCGGGTGTGGGTGCGGGTGCGGCCTTAACCTCTTCAACCTTGACCGATTCCAACTTCGGTTCCGAGCTTTTAACAACTTCAACCCTAACGTCTTCGCGTTTTTCACTTGTTGCAACAGGCCCCGCTTGTGCAGAAAGGCAAATGTTTATATTGTTAGCCGTTACAAGACGCTCGTAAAAATCCTCGTCGTTGGTGTACGAGTATTTAAATATCGACTGCAAGCGGTTGATTCGCATCGCCATACCCGCGGGCAATGTTACGGTTTCGAGATAAACCACAAGGCGTTCCTTTTCAAGGTCGCGCGCGTAGTTCAATTCATCCTTACAGTTGCTCGAATTAAGATAGTTTTGCGACATGAAAGCGATGAAATAAGAGCATTCGTTAATATGCATCGCTATATTTTCGTCCCATTCTGTTCCGGGATCGATACCTTGGTCATACCAAACGCGGTAACCGCGCTTATCGAGCTCTTCAATAATAGGGTAGACAAGATTTGTATCCCGATGGGAATAACTAATGAAAATATACGGCTCATTGCCGCTATATGCCTTTATAGCCATTAATTATCACCTCAGATTGTAATAACAGCATTATAACAGATAAATTTACAAAACGCAACCGAATATTCAATTTTCGTTAAAAAAAGACCGCTTGGGGTTACTCAAGCGGTCTAATTATTTTGTTTAGAACAACAAAATCAGGAACTGCGAAACAAGTACAACTGCTATCAAAGCGATAGGATAGGTTGCAGCGTAAGCAGCCGCAACGTCCTCGGTTCCTGCGGTACCGATAAGTGTACCGAGCGCGGGAGTCGAGGTCATACCGCCG
>JAZRGS010000062.1:0-7897 GCA_045644305.1 Eubacteriales bacterium
CCAAAAGTCAAGAAACCTGTCGGCGTTTTTGTCTATGTAATCAAAAATTTTCTTCATTTCGATTTTCTTCCTAAAAAGCCAAAAGAATCGGATTTACCGATTCTTCCGTTAGTTAATCAAGAGATCCCCCCCGCCGGAGCCGTGCCCCCGTGAGAATGAAACCCTGCTCTGTGCAGGTGGGTGCCCTCTCCGATGCTTTAGTGCTTCCAACGTCCGCACATACCCATATAGAATATGTGCGGGAGGCCTGCTTCACCACAGCGGAATATGGGCTCCCTTTCTTTCTTGTGGGTTTTTACACGAGGAAACAGGGGCAACAGGTTGCCCGCTATACACGAACTCCGCAGGCGGATAAATTACTGTTCTACTGCTTCGTCGAGATCGATTTCACCCATAAAGGTGTCCTCGAAGGTGTCGGCTACGCGGTCGAATTCATCGTCGTCATCAATGGTAACGAGCAATTCATCGCCGTTTTCGTCGACCTCAACCTTTAAAATTACGTATTCATCCTCGTCACCGTCGAGAGGGATGAGTGCGAGATAGGTGTTGTCGTCGAGAGTGAGCTCGCCCAAAAGCTCAAATTCGCTTTCGCAGCCTTCCTCATCGGTAAGGGTAAAAATGTTTTCTCTTTCAATGTTTTCGGACATAATTGACCTCCGTCACATATAATTTTCACCTTATTTTACTCAATTAACACTACAATGTCAAGAGATTTTCAAACTTTATAGCCACTTTTGTCCGACATAAATAGCGCTTTTTAGGCATTATTTGACTTATTCCGATTTTTGGTGTATAATAGCTTGATTCAACCTCGGAGGATATTTTATGGCTTTCATACCCCGAATATACGTCGGCTCGGACAGAATTGAAAATGGGCGCGCTTACATCGACGGAAGCGACGCAAACCATGTTCTTCGCGTGCTTCGCAAGCAGTTGGGCGACGAGCTTCATATCTGCGATATGCACGGTAATTCCTATACCGCAAAAATCGACGAAATCACCCGCGACGGGCTTTACGCGCTTCTCGGCGAGCCCGAAAAAATGAACGTCGAAATGCCCTTCAACGTCACCCTTTATCAATGCTTCCCGAAGGGCGATAAGCTTGATACCGTCGTGCAGAAGGCGGTCGAGCTCGGCGTGCACGAAATCGTCGCGGTAATGAGCGAGCGCTGTGTGGCTCGTCCCGACGCAAAAGCGTTCGAAAAGCGGGTTTTGCGCCTGAAAAAGATAAGCGAAGCGGCGGCGGCTCAATGCGGACGCAGCATCATTCCCGAGGTACGCGGCATCATAACCTACAAGCAGGCTATCGAGGAAATCGCCGAAAAGGAAATCGGCTTTATCTGCTATGAGGGCGACGGCACACAGCCCATCAAGGAAATTTTGAGCAAGACCCCTAAAAGCATCGGATTTTTGATCGGCCCCGAGGGGGGACTTTCCGAAAAGGAATGTGCTATCGCAAACGAAAAAAGCATTTCTCTCGCAGGGCTCGGAAAGAGGATTTTGCGCACCGAAACCGCAAGCGGATACGTGCTTTCGGCAATTTCGGTTTTGCTTGAGGGATAAAAAACAATTTAAAAGAGAAAAAGCATAAAAGGGCGCGAAAGCGCCCTTTGTTCATATATCGTTAACAATTTTGGAAGATTTAGTCATATTTCATAAAAAAAGCGGCAAAATATACAAAATCCGACGTTTTTATTTGTTATATTTTTGTTAAAGGACTTGCATTTGATTGAAATTTAGGATAGAATTAACATGATTATAAATTTAATTATAATAATGTAGACAAATATAAAGGAGATGGCAAAATGAGCAACAAGTTGTTCCAGGGTTTGATTTATCAAATGAGAGAGGCTGTCGACCGCGAAATCGGTATTATCGACGACAAGGGCGTTATCATCGCCTGCAGCCAGCTTACCAAAATCGGAGGTGTTCACAAGGACATCCTCGACGAGCTTTCCTATAACTACGAAACCTTGGTTATAGGCGACTACACCTACCGTCCCATCGGCTCCCACGCCAGAATCGAATACATCGTTTTCGTCGAAGGCGACGATGATATCGCAAAGAGCATTTCCGCTTTGCTTTCTGTTTCCTTCTCGAACATCAAAACACTTTACGACGAAAAATACGACAAAACCAACTTCATCAAGAATATCATTCTCGATAACATTCTCCCCGGCGATATTTACATCAAGTCTAAGGAGCTTCGCTTTGACAGCGAGGTCAACCGCGT
Source organism: Eubacteriales bacterium (assembly GCA_045644305.1). Lineage (GTDB taxonomy): Bacteria > Bacillota > Clostridia > Oscillospirales > CAG-382 > Coliplasma. Next base: position 2,234 of record JAZRGS010000062.1, read on the forward strand.
CGTTATCCTCATCCGCTTCATGAACGCGGGCGACATTATCCCCTACGACGTTATCCAGAATATGTTCCCCGACAAGGTTCACGATTACGTTATCAACGTCGGCGAATCCGACATTGTCCTTGTCAAGGAGCTTAAATCGGCTACCGATCCGAGAGCGCTTGAGCTTATCGCGAAGAGCATCGTCGACACGGTTCAGTCGGAATTCTATCTCAAGGTGCACATCGGTATCGGCTCGATCGTTTCGAACGTCAAGGAACTTGCTCGCTCCTACAAGGATGCTCAGGTTGCGCTTGAGGTCGGCAAGGTGTTCGACACCGAAAAAACCGTCATCAACTACGAAAGCCTCGGCATAGGCAGACTTATTTATCAGCTTCCCACGACGCTTTGCGAAATGTTCCTTCAGGAGGTATTCAAGCGCGGCTCGCTCGAAAGCCTTGACAGAGAAACGCTTCAGACCATCCATGCCTTCTTCGACAACAACCTAAACGTTTCCGAAACCTCGAGAAAGCTTTTCGTTCACAGAAACACGCTTGTATACCGTCTTGAAAAGATCAAGAAGCTTACCGGCCTTGACCTTCGCGAGTTCGAGCACGCAATCACCTTCAAGGTTGCTTTGATGGTTAAGAAATATCTTATCAGCAAGCCCTCGATTTATTAATTCGGAGTTAAAATGATAAAATTAGAAAACGTATCTATGACATACAGCAACGGCACGGTCGGCTTAAACAACGTGTCGCTGCAGATCGATGACGGCGAATTTGTCTTTATCATCGGTCATTCGGGCGCGGGCAAAACCACGCTCACCAAGCTTTTGATCTGCGAGGAACGCATCAATTCGGGCTCGCTTGAGGTCAACGGCTTCCAGCTTAAAAAAATGCGCTCGTGGAGAATCCCCAAGCTTCGCCGCACTATGGGCGTCGTCTTTCAGGACTTCAAGCTTTTCGATAAGATGACGGTTTATGAAAACGTCGCGTTCGCTATGCGAGTCGTCGGCGCGAAGCCCTCTGTCATCAAAAAGCGCGTCCCCTTCTTCTTGGACGTAGTCGGCTTGGGACACAAGAGCGATTCCTTCCCCGACGAGCTTTCGGGCGGCGAAAAGCAGCGCGTTGCATTTGCGCGTGCGCTTGTAAACAACCCCGAAACGATTATCGCGGACGAGCCTACCGGCAACGTCGATACCGAAATGACCGAAGGCATTATGGAGCTTCTTATGAAGATCAACAAGCTCGGTAAAACGGTTATTGTCGTTACCCACGATATGAACATAATCAAGCAATACAAAAAGCGCGTTATCACTATTGAAGGCGGTGAAATCGCTTCCGACGTCGTCGGAGTCGATGTCGCTTCCGAGAACGGAGGCGAAGAGCAAGAATGAAGCCGAGTGTATTTTTCTACAACATAGGTCAGGGCTTTAAGGGCTTTTTCCGAAACGGCGCCATGACCACCGCATCGATCATAGTTCTTGTTCTTTCGATGCTTCTTGTCGGCACCTTTTACCTTGTCGTCGACACTATCGACCGCAACTTCAACGCTATCGAAAACCTCAACGTCATCGAGGTCATGGTCGATAAAGACTTCTCCGAGGACGATATTTTAATGCTCGGACGCGAGCTTGCGAAGATCTGCGACGACTCACCCGTCGTCGAATGGACCGAAAAGGAATGGCCCGAGGATCTTCTTATCCCGAAGGAGGGCAACTTCATCTACCTCTCCCCCGACGACCATTACGAGCTTTTCAAGGAAATGTACGCGGGACAAGCTTGGGTTGACGCAATGAAGGATCCCCACAGCGACGACCACGACGAGGGCGAGCATTTGGGTCTTACCAGCTCGATGACCGACAATCCCCTGCGCGGCAGCTTCAGAATCACCTTCGTTAACCTTTCCGACATCGAAAAGGTCAACAACGTAAAGAGCCGCATCGATGAAATCACCTTCACCGACGTAAACGGCGTCGAAAAGGGCGTTGCATCCGAAAACATCAAGGACCACTTAAAGCTTTACGATAACGTAATGAACATCAAAAACACGATCTGGATCGCGGGCATCGTTGCGACGCTCATCTTCCTTGCAATCGCGTGGGTGTTCATCATGATAACCATTCGCTTGGGCGTATTTGCAAGAAAGAACGAAATCACCTTTATGCGCCTTTGCGGTGCAACCAAAAACTTCATCCGTATGCCCTTCGTTGTTGAAGGTATCATTATCGGTGTAGTTTCGGCAATCATCTCGTTCGGTATCGAATTTTACGTTTACGACCGAGTTATCAGCGAATTCATTTCCTCGGCGCTCGGCACGGGCGGACTTCAGTCCATAGCGGCTGCCCCCTTCTTCAGCACCTACGCTTTGCTTATCGGCGTGTTCTTCATCGCATTGGGCGTGGTTGCGGGTGTCTTCGCATCTATCATTTCGGTCAACAAGCATATCAACGCATAAAGGAGTAAACAATGGCGAATAAACTTAAAAAAGCATTGATATTTACGCTTTGCTTCCTTATGCTTTTTGCCGCAACGGCGATAAGCGTCCCCTATGAAAAGGCGGAAGCGAGAAACATTTTCGATATCGAAAACGAAATCAAGGCTTACCAAAAGGAATTATCCGCGCTTCAGGCAGAAATCGCGAACATTTCCTCGAACATAAAGGACCTCGAAAATCAATCGGGTCAGACGAGCGAGCTTTTGACTCAGTACATGGCGCAGATCGAAGCGCTTGAGGCTGACGTAGCCATCAACGAAGCAATCGCCGAATCCTACGATATTCAGCGCGCACAGGTTGCGGGCGAGCTCGTAACGGTTCAGGAGGATTACGAATACCGCGTTGCCATGTATAAGAAGATGATGCAGTTCATATATGAGAACAGCAACGTCAACTCCTTCGAGCTTCTCTTTAATTCCGAAAGCTTTTCAGACTTCCTCACCAGACGCGAGCATTTTAACGACATCATGAACGCCGCAAACACGCTTTTGGCTGAAATCGAAGTTTCGATGGCAGACCTTGAGCTTTTGGAAAGCGAGCTTCGAGCTTCGCAGTCCAAGTACGAGGAATACAACAAGAGCTTGGAGCTTTCGATCCGCGAAAAGGAAAAGAAGGTTCAGGAATTCAACACCATCGCGGCAGAGCTTAACCTGAACGCCGACGAATTGGCGGCTCAATACGGCAACAAGAACCAAAAGATCGCCGAAATCAAGAAAAAAATCAAGGCGCTCGAGGAGGAACGCAGAGAGCTTATGTCCTCCAACGCACCCTTCGGCTGGCCGGTTTCGGTCGTCGGCAGAGTTACCAGCCAATACGGCTGGCGCGGAGACCCCTTCGGACTTCCCTCTACCGAATACCACAAGGGTATCGATATCGCATGCGGACGCGGCACGCCCATTCTTGCGGTTAAGGACGGCATCGTCACCCGCGCTTCCTGGAACGGCGGCTACGGCAACTGCGTAATCATTTACCACGGCGACGGAATTTCTTCGCTTTACGCTCACTGCGATAACGGCAATTCCTCGCGTCCTACATATGAGGTCAAGGTCGGCGACAGCGTCAAAAAGGGTCAGGTAATCGCTTACGTCGGCACCACAGGACGCTCGACGGGATATCACCTCCACTTCGGCGTTATCAACGAGGACCCGAGCGCGCAAACCTCGCTCGGCGGCAAGTACGTCAACCCCAACCTTTATCTCCCCGACGGCTACTACGTCAAGAAACCGAGCAAATAAAGAAGGAATTTCATGTTTAAAAAACGCATCTCCCCCTTCGCCTGCATAATCATCTGCATACTCGTGTGTGCGGTATCCTGTGTCGGCGTTGCGTCGACAATGTCGACCAAGCACAAGGCAGATATAAATGATATCCGCCTCGAGGCAAACAGCCAAAATTCAAGCGACGTCGTGATAAACGGCGCCGGCGGCAGCAGCGAGCAATATACCAAGCTTTCGTTGATGTTCAACATGATCGAGGCCTATTACGTCCACGGCTACGAAAACGAAGCCGTTTGGGAAGAGGTTTATAAGGCGCTCGCAAGGTCGCTTGCCGACGAATATTCTCAATACTTCACAGCTGCCGAATATGAAAGCCTGCTCGATTCGAGCGACGGCGAATTCGTCGGAATCGGCGTTCACGCCACCTACGACGTCGACACCAAGGGCGTTTATATCTTCGGCGTTATGCCCGATTCGCCTGCCGAAAAGGCGGGAATCGTGCGCGGTGACGTCATCATCGGCGCCGAGGGCATAAGAGCGAGCGAGAAAACCTATTACGACCTGCTCGACGCCATACCCGGTACCCCCGGCACGCAGGTAAGCATCACGGTTTTACGAGGCGAGGAGGAAATCGAATTAACCCTCACCCGACAAGCCGTTGCGAGCGAAAACGTCATGTACGAAAAGCTCGAAAACAATATCGCGTATATGCGCATTTTAAGCTTTGCCGACTCAGGCGTTTCGGAGGAATTTGCGAACAAGCTCGCGCTTGCACAGAGCGAGGGCTGCGACAAATACGTCTTTGACGTGCGCAACAACACGGGCGGCAATCTTGACGAAATCTGCGCCATACTCGACCTGCTTCTCCCGAAGGGACCGATAATCAACTTCGTAGAGAAAAACGGCAACGTGCAGACCATCGATTCGGACGAAAGCTGCATCCAAGGCGAAATGGTCGTGCTTTGTAACGATATGACGGCTTCCGCAGCCGAGCTGTTCACCGCGGCATTACGCGATTACGAGCTTGCAAAAACGGTAGGTGTCACCACCTTCGGCAAGGGCACGATGCAAACCACGCGTCTGCTTCCCGACGGAAGCGCGCTGAAGCTTTCGACAGCCTTTTACAATCCCCCCTCCAACGTAAGCTACGATAAAATCGGCATCACCCCCGATTACGAAACCGAGCTTACCGAATATTGGCAGGAGCGATTCTTTAAAATGCCCAACGACGAGGACACACAGCTTCAAAAGGCGTTGGAATTACTCAATGCGACAGAATAAGCGCTAAATTTAAGTATAATAAAGTTTAATAATTTCAGACATACAAGAGGAGAAAAACACCAATGGCAAAACAGATAATCGTTTCCCACGACGGACTCATGAAGCTTCAGCAGGAGCTTGAATACCTCAAGACAGTAAAGCGTAAGGAGGTTGCTCAGGCAATCCAGAAGGCAAGAGCATACGGCGACCTTTCGGAAAACAGCGAATACGATGAAGCAAAGAACGAGCAGGCTGAAATCGAAGGCAAGATCGCAAACCTCGAGGCTACCCTCGAAAACGCAATCGTGCTTGACGACTCCGAGCTCGGCACCGACAAGGTAATATGAGCCTCTCATTTTTCTCGCAAGCTCATAGGGTACAGAGCCCTGAACAGCGTGAGTAGAATCAATTTCAACCGAATTATGGGACAGCATTTTTATGCTGCAGCCCATAGCCTTAAGTATGTCAAGCGAAAGCTTAACGTCACTTATAATGGGCATATTTTCTATCACACACTTTGATTCTGTTATGAAAGAAGCGAATATAATTGGAAGAGCCGCATTTTTACTGCCGCTTACTTCAATATTGCCATATAACGGACGAGAAGATTCTATTACGATCTTTTCCATTAGGATTTCTCATTTCTCGGCATTTTAAATTACTGTTTATATGTTGAGCGCAAGGTCTGTATGCCGTTAGACAGCGCTTAATT
>JAZRGS010000063.1:0-42963 GCA_045644305.1 Eubacteriales bacterium
ATCCCTCCCACCCCAGATCCCGACCCCGACCCCCCACCTGCCCCCGACCCCAAATACCCCCTCGGCGACGTAAACGCTGACGGCGCGATCAACCAGTACGACTACATCCTCGTCAAGCGCCACTACTTCGGCACCCGCATACTTTCCGATGCAGAAATGCTCCCCGCTGACGTAAACGGTGACAACAAGGTCGACCAGTACGACTACATCCTCATCTGCCGCCATTATTTCGGCACTTATAAAATAGGTTAATGATTTTATTACGAGAGAGAGGCTTTTAAAAAAGCCCCCCTCTCGCGCTCTCTCCCCAAAATTTTTCAAAATAAAAAACAAAAAAGAGCAAAGCGCGCGGACTCTGTCATCCTGAGCGAGCAAAGCGGAAACACCCGTCTGTCATCCTGAGCGAAGTGGCATTTGCCACGAAGTCGAAGGATATACGCAACAACAACGACAACAACGTAAAAGCTTAATTATTATGTTGTTTAAGATAACAACTACAACAACCAAACAAGTTTTTATATTCATTTAAAAGACAACAACAACGTAACAACAACAACGAAGACAACAACAACGACAACAACCTAACAACAACAAAACCGTTTCTTAATAACTTCAAAAATTCTTTTTGAGTTGTTGTTGTAGTTGTTGTTGTTTATTATTTCACTTCTTACAAGGTAATTATACACCTCTTTTTCAGCGATGTCATCCGAACTTTTTCCGAACCTTTTCCGCTCTTTATTCCACAAAAATCCCGCATAAATCCCACAAAAAATGCGAGACCTCCTTTTCGGAAGCCTCGCTAAAGCCTTTAAAATATCAATCAGTCTCTGAAAACGCCGATTTTGAGCTTTTCGAGCTGTTCTTCGGTGCAGTTGCCCGCGCAGAAGAATGCGACCCCGATCGCGCCCGCCTTGCGGCATTCCTCGACCTGCTTGGTCGATTCGATAACAGGGAGCTTGTTATACATCGGCGAAATGCCCGAAATGTTCGGCGCCTCGCCGTAATGCTCAACCATATATGCGACCTCGTTGCCCACGTCCTCGGCGTCGTTGAGGTAAGCCATAGGATAAATCGCGTCGAGCCATCCCTGCTTTACCCAATATTGCCAATTTTGGCACTTGAGGTTTATCGCCTCGACAGGATCGCCGAACACCGCCGTCGAAAGCTCGATATTTCTGCCGTGAGCGCGGTATTCGAGAATCAAATTGCGAACCGATTCGACGTACTTTGTAACCTTTGCGGCGCGCCAATCGAGGAATTTCTTCCATTCTGCGCAGTCGGTCGATTGAATCGTGTCGATATCGATGCCCGTATCTGCAAGGAATTCCGCCTTTGTTTCGGGCTCAAAGCCCGCCGAAAAATCGACACCGTGAATAACGGGGTAACGGATATAGTCGAGCTGGAATCCGTCAAAATCGTAATTGTCGAGAATCTCCTTTATGAGCGAAAGCAAAAGCTCGTGCACCTCGGGAAGCGCGGGATTGAGGAAATAGAAATTATCAAACGCATCGTGCAAAATGCCGCCGTCCTTGCGTCGCGCCATCAGCTCGGGGCGCTTTTCCGCCATCGGACAGCCGTGTCCCTGCACGCCGAAGAAGAAATCCTCGAACCAGCAATGAATCTTCACACCGCGCTTTTTGCAGGCGCGAATGAATGAATCGATAACGTCAAAGCCGTTTTCATATCCCTTGCGGATGGGGAGAAAATCGTGCACGCACTTCTGCGCGTTGGCATATCCCTCGTAGTTGGTTTCGACAAGAATGAGGTTGAATCCCGCGTCGGCAAGCTTATTAACCGTCGCTTCGACTGCCTCGTCGCTCTTTTCGTGCGGACGGTGCCAAACAGCCCTTACCTCGCCCTTTACCGACCTCGCGGTGTAATAATACGCCTCCTCGCAAAGCGATTTGACGCTTGCGTAATCCTTTGCCTCAAGCGCCTTTTTAGCCTCGTCAAGAAGCTTTGCCGCCTTTTCCTTATCGTAGGGAATATCCTCGATTTCAAGCGCGATCATTCTTCTTTCGATGTTGTAAATCTTGCTTCCCGCATTGATTTCAAGCGCGCAATCGTCGATTTCGATGCCGAATCTTCCGTCGTCGGTAATTTCCGCCCTCGCGCCTACGATAACGTTGTTCGCGAGAAACTCCATAGCAGCGCCGTGACCCGAAACGACGTATCCGTCCTCGGGGATTTCGTTGTTATTTTTGCCGCAGCTGATAACCCTGCCGTCGAGTATGCACGCCTCGTAGCCGTAGCTGTTCGTGCCGGTCTTGCCGCTTTTGTTGTAAATCACAAGCTCGTCAGCACCTCTTTCGCCGTTAAAATTCGAAATATTGAAGAAATTCATCCGCCTTACCTCGCTTATACTTTTCTGTACGTCGTTGAATATACCTAATTTTCGGCATATTCCTTGAATAGTTTAGCACAACCCCAAAAGAGCGTCAAGCTTTTTGGCTTCAAAAAATATATTTTCGAATTTTTTCAAAAAAGTGTTGCAAAAATCCTTTCGCCGTGATACAATATGATTCGCGACGCGTGCCAGAGCTTGCGTCCGCCTTTCAAAAACGCACATAACTTAATATTTTATATATGCAGAGGTATCGAAGCGGGAACGAGCTTGAGCGCTGTCGGGGACAGATACAGCGAGAGCGAGTTCGTGCAGCGGTCGAAATTTTGTAAGCGAATAGCGAACAAAAAATTTCGGGCACCGCAAACCGGGAACGAATCCGAGCGCTGTCGGGGACAGATAAAGCGAGGATGAGTTCGTGCAGCGGTCGAAAGAAATCGAGCATCCCACGGATGCGAAGATTTTTTCGGGCACCGCAAACCGGACATAACGGGGCGAAGACCCGTTGACGATACTTTAAAACACGAATACAACTTAATATCCTATATACTATATGCAGAGGTATCGAAGCGGTCATAACGGGGCTGACTCGAAATCAGTTTGTGGGAAACCACACGAGGGTTCGAATCCCTCCCTCTGCGCCAAAACAGAAAACCATCCAAACGGATGGTTTTTTGTTTTGTTGTGAAGGGATTCGAAGGGCGAGGAAAAATGTGTCGGGGACACGTTTTTACCGCCACAGGGGAGCAGACGCTCGGCGGAAGAGGTGCGGAGCGCCGTATGTAGCCGCGAAGTCTGCGGAGAATCCCTCCCTCTGCGCCAAAACAAAGAAGTCGTACAAAGTACGGCTTTTTTGTTTTGTTGTGAAGGGATTCGAAGGATGTGCCGTTTTTTTCTATTCACTTGAAAAACAAACATTTTTATGATAAAATGACGTAGTTCTTTAAAGCCTAATGGGCTTATGGATATCATTAAAAAATCTTTTCGATAAACGGAGTATGCGATTATGCACAAGGGCAATGCCGGAGAAGACTATATTAATAAATTCCCGAAATTGGATATATGATACGCATAGCAATCGCAAACCCCAATAAAACAAAGGAGGCGCACTAATGTTTATCGCCGAAGACTTGGCTGTGTATACAAGCATATTTGATTCGCTGGGCATTAATTATATACAACTGAGCGAAAGTGAAATCAATCGATATAAGCAACAATGGATCGACGTCTTTGCGCCAAAAGAAGCGGACAAAAAAGAAATCGAAAAGATATGCTTGTCGTACAGTCCATACACGCCCTATTTGTGGCATATTTTCAGCTATAAAATTCTGAATCCCGAAATCGATTGCGACATACGTTACAACCAAAAAAGCAAGTATGAATGCGTTGTCTTAGATAACATTGACGATATTGGATTTATAATAACAAATGCAAACAATCTTACGGCAGAGATCATCCAAGCAGAATTTACCGACGTAACCATATTCCCTTCTGATTTTTCTTGGACGTACTGCAAAACACACGAAGCTTCATTAGGTCCGTATTTTTACTTAAAAAAACCATAAGAAACTCAAATTCAAGAAAGGAGCGCGTACATGGGCAATTTAAATCACGAATTTTTCGACGAATTCAAGCTGCTTGACGCGCTTTGCAGAGATATTTTCGGGGCGATCGACAAGAAGCTCGGCGTGACGCTTTACATCGAAGCTATGGACGCGAAAAAGCTTATGGGATGCCAAGCGATCGACGGTTGGGAAAGCGACAAGCGCCGTTTGATAGAGGTTCGCAACAAGCGAAACGAGCTCGCACATTCTCGCGATGGCTTTTCGGTGAAGCTTTGCACGCAGGCTGATATAGATTTCGTCCGCTCGTTCAGAGAACGAATTTTGAACCAAACCGACCCGCTCGCGCTTTTCGAGCAAAAGGCGAAAGCGCGCAAGACCAAGCCGACTCCTGCAAAATCGCAGCCTGAAAAAGCGCAGCCTGAAAAAGCGAAAACCGATTCGAAGCAGACAAAAAAGCTCGACACGGCGATAACTGCTTGGTCGGCTGTCGGCATAATCGCGTTTTTATTCCTCGCCGCGTGGCTCATATCACAATTTACAAGTTAAAAAAAGACTGCAAACGCAGTCTTTTTTCTTTTCCTTTACCCCAAAACATCGCAGAAGATGAGGATATATTCGGTCGAATAAATATTCTTCACAAAGAGCGTAAGAGCCGAACCCTTTTGCGAAAGCGCATCGAGCGAGGCGCTTTTTTCATATTTGATATCGGCAACAGAATAACCGAAACGGTTGCCCTCGGCATCGACAAAGCTGACGGCATCGCCAACCGAGATTTCGCGGTAAAAATCGAACTGCCCCTTTTGGCTTGTCAAGCCGATTTTAAGCGTGCGGTCGTACACACTGCCATCGAAGCGGCAGGGATATTTCGAAACGCTTCCCCAATCCTCGCAGACCGGCAGAGACGATTCAAAGCGAGGCATTTCAAGGATGCCGACAAAGTCGATTCCGTCAACAGAAAGCGTCGCCATGGTATTATCGCGTCGTGATTCGGGAACCGCGCCGACAGGCTCGGGAATGACCGAATTAAGAGAGGTCGCATAATATTCCGACATTTTAAAGGCACGGTTAACGCGACAAATCCAAAAAAGGGTTACGACAATACCCGCAACAATCAAGGCAATTCCTATAAAAACACAGATTTTACGGATGCTTACTCGTTTTTCTCCATTCATAGATCTTGTCTCTTTCTCTTACTGCCCAAAAGCACCAGCGCACTGCCCGAAACGAACATTATAATTATATACCACAATATATTAAAGCTATCGCCCGTCTGAGGAGGCGGTGTGGGGTCGGGCAGTTCGCCGATATGTGTGTTCGTCACGACAAACGTCGCCTCGCGTTGTTCAAGGGTCATGGTGTAGCCAATGGGAACGTTACGCTCGACAACCTGCCAAACGGCGCCGTCCTTTTCGGCCTGCCAGCTATACATCCAAAGGTTTTCTTCCGAGAGCTTGACCGTTTCGAAAAGCTTTCCGTCGCGGTAAATTTCTATTTCAATGCTTTTGGGGCGGCCTTTTAAACCGCTGTCGCCCTTCCATAGCTTAATCACCTTAAAATCGAGCAGATCGTCGCCCTCGATAGGAGGGATGACCTCGGGCTTTGCGTTGACGGCGACGTCATACTGCCAGATTCCATCGCTTCCGAGTGAAGGAACCGAAACAAGCGCGGAATCGAATGAATAGATATACCCGTCAATTTCCGCATTCACCGTTACGGCAAGGTAAAGACCTGTTGTAAGGCTTTCGAAGCGTGCATAGCCGCCCTCATCGGTCAGGGCTTCAAAATCGTGAGTCACGCCGTTAGCGAGGATAAATGATTCAAGCGTCGAGCGGATAACGTTCCATTCCCCGACGGTTTGAATGCCGTTAAGAACCAATCCCGACTCAATGAATCGAGCAGTCGGGGTATATTGAAAGTCTGCCGAAACGTCGGCAATTTTATAAAGCTTTACGGGCAGCTCGGCAAAATCGATTCCCTCGCAGGAATATTTGACCGAAAGCGAGCTTACCTTTTCGGGAGAAATCGGCTCTTTTGCGTCGGCGGTCGACGCCGCAAGGGCATGGCTCGGCATAATGCAAATGCACAGGAAAAGCAGGAGAGCTATTGCTCCCATTCTTCTTTTAGCCATTCTTCTTCCTCCTTCGTAATTAGGGGCTTACTGCCTTTATCTCTATATTTAACCATCAACACGATGAGCAACACAAGCAAGATCGGTGCCGCGACAACGGGGGTTGCGACAAGCGAATCGATTTTATACGCGCCCGAGGTTACGTAAAGTGCAGGGGCGGCGTTTTCGATGCGGGTACCGCGGACAAGCAATCGGTGTGAATTGATGCCGTAGGGCGTGCAGGTGAGAAGAGTGCAATGATCCTCGCCCTCGACGATTTGAATATCGGCGGTTTCGTCAGGCCGCACAACCTTGATCTGATCGACCTGATAAGTCAAGGTTCTGTCCAAAACCGTAAGCTGAAAGGTATCGCCGAGCTCCATTTTGTCAAGCTCGGTGAACAGCTTCGCGTGAGGAAGACCGCGATGCGCAGAAAGCACACAGTGACTTCCCTCCCCGCCTATCGGAAGCGAGGTGCCCTCGAGATGTCCGCAGGCGATATTTAAAACCTCGGCGGACGTGCCGTGATACATCGGAAGCTCCACGCCCAATTTAGGAATCGAAACGTAGCCCATAATACCGCTTCCCGTGAGGTTAAGTGCGGCTTTGTATCCGCTGACCTTGCGATATTCCGTCAATTGCGAGTCGAGCTCGCTCAATGCGCGGTTGTATTCCTCCGCCTCTGCGAAAAGCTCCTCGTAGTCCTCGGGATTCAGGGATGCGAGAATATCGTTATAGTTTTCAACTGCGCGGGTTTGGGTTTTACTGTTCCAATATTGGCTGACGGACGGATAAAGCAATCCACAGACGCCTACGAATAGCATCAAAACCAATAAAAGCCCTATTTTATTGCGTTTCATAAGCATCTCTCCATTGCCTTATCTGATGTTGCGGGGGGCGGCGGATAGCCGTCCGCCGCCGCTTATAAATTTAAACTTTAAAGTGAATAAGTAAGAAAATTAGTCTTCGTAAACAGACATCTTCTTGCGGGTTACCATGAATACCGCTGCGAGCATCACGAGGATAGCGCTGCAACCGATAAGCAATACGGTGCCCTTTGCGCCGGTTTCGGGAAGAACAGAACCCGAACGGTTTACGATTTCGCCGTTGATCACACCGGTAGCCACGTCAGCGGTGAGGTCATCTACGTTTACTTCCAAAGCGGTCAACGCAGGTTCGTCAGCTTCTTCATCATGTGTAGCGGTGATTTCGAATTCGATGGGATCCATGCCGTTGTAGCCTGCGGGAACAACGGTTTCTACCAACTTATACATACCGTCGTCAAGACCGGTCCAAGTAAAGGTGGTGCCGTTGGTCACTTCTACGGTAAGTGCCACCCATGCTTCGCCGTCCCACTTGGAAAGCTCGAATTCAGCGCCTGCGAGTGCGTTGCCTTGAGCGTCAACCTTGTCGATAACTACTTCGTAAGTAAATACGATAACCTTATCTTCTTCGGTTTTGCCGGTGCCTTCGTCGTAGGGATTGTTGGAGAATTCGAGGTAAACCTCGTTGGGGTTACCGGTAGCGCCGATAGCAGCGTCTTCGTTCAATTCAGCGTTGTAGTATACAACGATGATGGAATCCTTGGTAGCGCCGAGATCGAGAACGTTGTCAAATACTACAGCGAAGCTACAACCGCAATCGCAATCTTCGATTACGGTAAAACCGGTGGTAACGTCGGTACCGGTGGTATCGTCTTCATCTGCATAGATCTTAACGGTGACGTTTTCGAGATCAGCAGTCAAGCCATCGCAAATGGTATCGTGGAAAATGATTTCGTAGGAATCGTAGTTAGCTACGTTATCGGGAAGAGTTGCGGTAAGCTTGAAGGGAACGTCGTCGCCGATGTCGTAGTCGGCAGAATCCTGCCAATCGGTATAATCTGCGTCGGTGCTGTCGTTGATGTCCTTAACCTTCTTTTCAACGGTAGGAAGATCGGTCTTGGGGGTGATGGTGATGCTGTCCTGACCAACGGTATCGATCAAAACGAGCGAGTTTGCGAGGTTTTTGTCATCAAGGTCGGTAACGTCAGCGAACAACCAATAACCCTGTGCGAGGTCGTTGTTTGCGCCGGTCAAGCCTTTTACGTCGGCTTCAACGCCTGCGAGTGCTTCGAAGATGTCATCTGCAACTTCGCGCATTTCGTCGTCGGACTTAGCTGCAAAGAATTCCAAGATAGCAGCGTCGATAGCGTCTGCGTCGGTTACGTCTTCGCCTACACCTGCAACGGTCTTAAGGATGCCGCGGTAGTCTTCGTTTACAGCGTAAGCATAGTTGTAGCAATCGTCACTATGCTCAGAACAACCGCATTCAGCCTTAAGGCTGGTGGTGAGGGTCAAAAGCTGATAACCGTTGTAGGTACGATCGCCTTCAACCGTAAGGGTGGTTGCAAACGCGGTAAGACCAAGAGTCATAACCATTGCAACAGCGAGGAGGATGGGGAGTAACTTTTTCATAAGTACTTTCCTTTCTGTGTTTTGTTTTTTGTTTTTATTTTTCTTTTTTCTTTTTTCTTTTTTCTTTTTTTCGGTGATTCACCTCGGCGCGAGTTCGCCGTTAAAGGGGAAGCCTAATCTACGCCCCTCCTTTCCCGCCTGCGCCTTCGAGTGAATCTATATACAAGCGGTATGACGATAAGCGTCACACTCGCAAGCATCAAGGGATATTTACCGCTACCGCCGGTTGCGGGCAGATCGTAATCAAGCACGTGGTTATCAATATGAACTATACCGATCTGCTCAAAAGGAATTCTGATAACCTCTTTGTCTCCTGCAAGCTCGTCGAAGGCAGTGCAATTACCGTCGACCGTATCGCAGAAGCAGAACCAATGCTTTGTTTTATCAAGCCTGTATCCTATCGGAGCCTGAAGCTCTTGCATATAATAGAGCACGTGCTCGCGAAGGATTATACCTTGGGTAACGTCGGTTTTAAAGTGAATTTTGCCGTTTGCATCGGTCACGCCCGAGGCAACCAAGCCGCCCTCTTCGTTAAACAATCCGAACGTTGCGCCCTGAAGCGGCTCGCCCGTCACTGCGTCTGCCTTTACAAGATCGACCTTGAAGTTCTTCGCAGCGATGTTAATATCGGCGTAAACCTTTTCGACCGTCGTATCGCTTATCTCCGTGCCCCAAAGATATATCGTTGCCGAGTTGTTATACTTGACCGCGTCGGTTACCGACTCGGGGATTATAAGCGTCGCATCGTAATCGAGAATATAGGTTACGGGCTGCGGATTCTTTATCACGATGTTGAGAACGTGAACGGGTTTGCCGTTATCGTCCGTTTCGGTACCCGTGCCGTCGTAGGTATAGGTATAATCGACGTTATGCTTTAGCGTTGTGATATTTCCGTTCGCATCCTCGGCGGTTATCACAAGCGAGCCGTTGATAAACGCAAGCGTGTCGGTCATTTCATCGCGAATGATAAGCTCTTCGCCGTTTGTCAGAACAAGCTTGCCCTCGTTGACCGTTATCTTATAGTTCGCCTTATATCCGTCAAAGTCGTGCATAAGGCTCTTTTCGAACATGGTGGGAACGTCAACGCCCGCCTTGTCCCAAGCAACGCTTGTGGGTATGGTGATGGTATTGCCCTCTTCGTCCTGAACGTCTATCTTGTGGAACATCTCGACTCGGTTAACGATATCCTTTTCGGTACCGCCGTAAGCCTCGATAACCTTGGGATTTTTTGTTTCGTAAACGAAGTCAAAGGTCAGCGTTTCGGTTTCCGTCCAGCATAGGCAATAGCCGTTATATCGCCAATCGTCAACCGCGTGCTCGTACCAGTATTCAGTGGTACACCAGCCGTCCCAATAAGCACAGCTATCTGCTTTGCATTTACATTTCGACAAGAGATATATCTGCCAGCTGTGGGTAACACCGTTATCTTCCTTGCCCCAATAAGCCTGCCAAGCAAATGGATCGTCAGGTCCTGCTTCGTCTATGTGGGGAACCACAAGCTTGTTACCCATATAATAGGTCGTAACCGTAGCTTTGGGAATTTCGTTTTCAATAAGCTCGATTATGTTACCGTTTTCATCCTGTATTTCCAAGGAATCGTACAGATACCAGTTGTATATGGGTCTTTCACCCGGTTGTCTGCCGGGGACGGTTGCCTGAATTTCCCAAAGGAATGAGCCACCGCTTGCATCCGCGACAAAGTGGCCCTCCTTATCGACAACCGCGTTGACCGTGCCTTGGGTGAACTGCGCCCAGCCCTCGGCGTATTGCTCCTCGACGATTACACCGTTCATGTAATGCAAGGTACCCTTAACGTCGGGGTCGGGTGTCGAGCTATATTGGATGTAGTAGTTCCAATAGTTGCTTCCGAGAGGAAGCGCTCCGCACCATTGACAGGTTGCAACCTCGGGCATAACGTAGCTCCATCCGTCCTTGGTCCAAGTCAGGTTGGGGTCGTCCTTGGTGACCACCCATTGGTGCCAACTGTTTTCCGCGCCCGTTTCGGGATCGGTTGTGGATACACCAATCGTGATGCCCGCATCCATATCGGAATCGGTATACCAATGGTTACCGAGAGCGCCGCCCTTTAAGGGGCTGTCGGTAATGATACTGCCGGGGATGTGGGAATCCGCGTGGCCGTTAAGCAAAATCGTCCAATAAATCTTGGTTTCGTCGGTCTTGTCTTGGTCGTTGCCTTCGGCGCCCTGAATACCCCACTTCGTAATCTGCGTGGGATCCTTGACCTCCGCGGGAGGCTGTACGGTAATGAATATCTTACCGTCGAAGTCGATCGGCTCGTCCTGCTCCTTAAAGTTGATACCGAGCGTCGCGCTGACCGTAATTTCGGTACGTGAGGCGATTTCATCGTTAAAGTTCAGGGTCACCAAGCCGTCGTTGGTCACCACCCAGTCGCCGAGGACCGTGCCGTCCTGCAGCTTAAATTCGCCCTCACCGCCGTCGACCCTCAATCCGTCGGGCACCTGATATTCGTAAGTACCGGGGAGGAAGCCGTTGGGGCTTGTGAAGCTCAAAGTCATTTTATAGCCCGTGTTGGCTTGTACTACGTAATTTCCGTTATCGTCCTTCGGAAGCTCGACGTTGTTTTTGTCGTAAAGCGTGAAGAAGTAATTACCTTTGTACTGCTCCAAATATTTGAGAAGGTCAATCGCCGCGTCGAGCGTGTCGGGCGTTTCGCCCTCTCTCGTCAAAGTATAAGTCGAGCGAGATTTTAGCTTGGGCTGTGCGATTATTTCGCTTTCGCCCACGAAGATGAACACCGCGGGACCGTTGGAGATATCCAAAAGCTCGTTTTGGGAAATCGTCGGGGGATTCGCTTCGCCGCCCGAATCGTTACCGAGCGCCATATTTTCGGCAATCGTTCCGACGGTCGAGCCCCAACCGACAATCGTTTTATCGGCGTACACGGTAAGCTTGTTCACTACCTCGCCGCCGTAATCGCCTCGGACCACGTAGAAGGATGATTCGTATGCCGCGACGACGATGCCGACCTGATTATCGGTAAAGAAGACCAAATCACCGTTTTTCGGTATGTAATCGTCTGTGTCGGCATATTTGCCGCGCGCCTTCCAAAGCTCTGCCATGGAATCGGCGCCGCTGTTTATGGGAATCTCGGTTTCATCCGCTTTAGCGTAATGCAAGCAGTAGGATACGAACATCGCAGACCAATCGCTGTATGGTGATCCATACCAAGCGCCGTAGCGGTTATATCCGCGCTTTACACCGTCGTCACCCACATAGAAATTGGTTTTACTTTCGGAATATCCGACCTGCATTTTTGCAATACCGACAAGATCCTGTCTCAGATCACCCGTATAGGGATATCCCTCGAACATATTCTGCCATTCAAGCTGACTTTCAACGTCCGCATTCTTGTCGGAATAGCAATCGATCGTGTGGACGTGCTCGCTTTCCTGACACGGCGAAATGCCATTCAGACAATCACCGTCGTGGGTATGCTCGATGAGTTGACAATCGGCATTTCCCGCAAGGGTGACACCGGGGCGTCTCATTACCCAGAATACGTCCAAGGACACTATGAGGGAGAGCACTAACAAAATAGCCACTATCCTGCTTTTTCTCGATCTGCTTCGCTTTATTGATTTAAGGCTTTCGCTTAAGGTATCCTGCAAGTCTCTCCCTCCTTTCTTAATTTTTTTAGCTTTTTATAGGGATTTTACCTGCTTAGTAAACGAGTCCGAAGTCCGAAAAGGGCCAAACTCTTACAAAGACCTTTCCGATGATGTCGTCCTTCGAAATAGCTCCTATCGCCGTATTTCGGCTGTCGACCGAATTGCTTCTGCGGTCACCCAACACAAAATAGCTCGCGGCGGGAACCTTGTAGGGAAATTCAAGATCGCAATTTCCGAGCTCCTTTTCGGTTATATAATTCTCTTCCAAAAGCTCGCCGTTAACGTACACGTTGCCGTCGGCGTCGATGACAACCTCCTCCTCGGGAAGCGCTATCACGCGCTTTATGAGAATTTTGCCTTGATAATAAAATCCGATCAAATCACCGCGCTTAAATTCCCTCGCCTTTAAAAGCACCACGATCTCGTCGTGCTCAAGCGTCGGTGACATACTGTCTCCCGAAATCTGAAGTATCGGAAGAAACAGCGTCGTTATCAAAACCGCGACCGCGGCAACCACTATCAAAACCGATACCGTTCCGCGAAGCGCCTTTTTATAGTAATCCTTTCGACGGATTCGCTTGCGCTCGCGCTGAATCTCGGTAATCGACGGAACTGAAACCTGATTTTCGGTTTTATCTGTCATTTTCAATCCTCGCTAAGTTCACGTTTTTCCTCCTCCAGCCGTTTGATATCCGCCTGAAGATCGCGCCACTTTTTATAATCGTTGCGATAATGCGCGTCCATATATTCCTTTTGCTTGTTGCCCGCAGAAAGTATCCTTTCGACCTTGACCTTCGCGTCCTCAATCATTCGCTTGCATTCCTTATCGGCGTTTTCTCGCATCGTTTGAATTTCCCGCAAATAAATGTCCGCCGTTGTTTGCGCAGCCGAAAAAACGTTGGTGATATCAACCGCCGCTTCGGCTATCGAGCCCACAGAGGAAAGACGGATCCGCTTCTCCTCGAGAGCCTGCTCCAAGGACACGATCTTCTCTTGAAGCTGTTCTTCATTTTTCTTCATTTGATAGATTACGTCGACAAGCTCTCGACGGCTTAATCTCTTTAAATCCTTGTTTATCATGGCGTTCGCTTTCGTTTGGTAGATGGTTAAAATACTCCCATTATTACATATATCCAATATATATTATAGTACAAAGTCGTGAATTTTTCAACACTCATTTTCGTTTTTCGACCCAATTTTACACGATTAACCGAAGGTTTATATCCCTTCCTGCAGAACATCCGTTCGTATGTGCCGAATTTTTCCCAAACCCCCTGCTTTTACAAAAGAAAAAGGACCTCTCGCAAGGTCCCTTTCGTCATTTCAACGTGAGCCTTAAAATATGCTCGCCGCTTGGCAGCTTAAGCGGAAATATCGCGTCGTTTCCGTCGAGCTCGTCGCGCAAATATGCCTTCGACGCTTGGATTTTCAAGCTGCAATCGCAAAGCTCGATATTCATCTCGTATTCGATTATCGGTTTAGCGGAAATAATCGTTTGATTTGCGCCAAGGCGGATTCCCAAAACGTTTTCGAGCATAATTCGGTAATACCACGAGGCGGCGCCCGTATACCAGCTCCAGCCGCCCCTACCCGAATACTCGCCCGAATAAATATCGGCCGAAACCGCATAGGGCTCGTTTTTATAGCGTGAATCACTCGCGTGAATTATCGGGTTGATACAATCGAGAATCTTTTTAGCCTCATCGTAAAGCCCCGCATTTATGCAGCCGAGCGCCCCCCAAAGTGCGCCGTGACTGTATTGACCGCCGTTTTCGCGAATCCCCTCGACGTATCCGCGGATATAGCCGACCTTTGTTTTATTGTTGGCAAACGGAGGCGAAAACAGCTTAAATATCATAGCTTTTTCGTCATACAGCTTCGAAAACGCAAGCTTTAGTGCGTTTTTCGTTCTTTCTCGGTCGAGGCGCGCAAGCGACGCAAACGCCTGCGAAAGTATATCGATTTCACATTCGCCGCAGCCGTCGACACCCAAAACACTGCCGTCGTCGCAAAACGCGCGAGCGTATCTGTCGCCGAAAAACGCGTTATTTTCGACGTTTTCGCGAAGGATTTCGATCGAATTCTTAAGCTTTAAAGCCGCGTCGACATCTCCTCTTTTTTCGACCAAGGGAAGGAATTTTTCCGCCGAAACGATATAAAGAAGCGTCGAAAACACGCTCTCGCCGATCCCCTTTTCGCCGACCAACGAAAAGGCGTCGTTCCAATCGCACGAGCCCATAAGGAGCAAGCCGTGCTTGCCGCGTTTATCGGCATATTCAAGCGCTTTCAGACAATGAAGATATACAGATTCGAAAACCCCGCTTTTGTAAGGCAGCTCATATCTTTCGCTCAAATCGCCAAGGGGCGGTGAATCGAGGTATTCGATTTCCAAATCAAGCAGCGCCGAGTCGTCGGTCTTTTCGATATAATCCGCGACGACGAACGGCAGATAAAGCATATCGTCCGAGCATTTGCTTCTTATTCCGTTATTCACCCCGTTTGTGACGCGGGTATGCCACCAATGCATCACGCTTCCGTCGAGGTACTGATGCGCACAGCATCTGATTATATGCCTTTGCACAAGCCAAGGCATCGAATAAACAAGCGTAAGGCAATCCTGAAGCTGATCGCGGAAGCCGTAAGCGCCCCCGCTTTGATAAAACGAGCCTCGGGCGAAGAATCTGCACGCCGCAACCTGATACGGCAGGAAGAAATTCATCATTTTATCGTGCTCGGTTTCGGTTTTCACAAATATCTTTGGAATCATCGATTCTGCAAAATCGCGCGCCGAATCAAGCGAATTTTCGAAAAAGCGCATATCGATGCCCGAAAATATCTTCAAGGCGCCCCCTTCGCTCGTCGTAGCGCCGAGGAAGAACAGCGCGTTGCTCGAATCGCTTTCAAGCTCAAAGCGCGCTCTGTCGACCCGTCCGCCGCAAACCCCAGCAAAGCCGTACCCCTCGGGAAAGGTCATCGACAACGCGTTGCGGAAAATAAAGCCCTCGTTGCGGTATGCCGACGCTTTCACTGCGTCGAGCGTGTTTGTCGGCGCTACCAAATCGCCCATAACCGGCTTGATACAAAATCGCGTTTTTGCGCCCGACTGTTGATATTCGACGTAAATCAGCTTGACGGGATATTTAGGCGGCACGGTTACCGTCACCTTATAATCGATTCCGCCTGCGTTCCCCTCGTAAACCGCCTGACCCTTGCCGTAATAAACTCTGCCGGAAACCGCGCAAAGGTCGTAATTTTTGCCGCCTATTTCGGCAATGACCCGCTCGCCGATATCAAGCGTTTTCGCGTCGCCGTAAAACGAGCAGAGTCGTCTCTCACGCGAATTATCAAAGAAGGTATAGCCCAATCCCGAGCTCGTCACAACCGTCGAAAAGCGCCTGCCCGTGAGGATGAACGAATAGGGCGCATCGGGAAGATTTTTCTTGTCGACGATGAAGCAGTCTTGACCGAAATAGCCGTGCTTCGTTTGCGTTGCTTTTCCGTCGTGAGCTAAAAGGCTTGGGTAATTCACGTCGGCTTCAACCCGCAATAAGTCGATTTTATCGCAGAAAAAGGGCGGAATCTCTTGCGAAAAATCGATAAAAAGATTTGAATTTTTCTTGAGCATATCGAAAAATTCGCGCCCGATTTCGCGCTCACGCAATATAAAAATTCCACCCGATAAGCCGAAATATTGCGAAGCTCGAAGCCTTGAAATCGTTTCCGAAATCGTCCCCTCGATCGGACGCGAATAGGAATCGCGCTCGTTTACGACAAACACCAATTCGAATCCGTTGCATAGCCGTTTTAATGTCAAATAGCTTTTGATAAGAGCTGCGCTTTGAGCAGTCGACGGCTCCTCTACATATGCGCAAACGATGGGAAAATCGCCCGAAATGCTATATTTCCAAAGGTCGTTTATTTTCAGCGCGCCGAGCTTTTCCGACAGGCTAATGCTCTTGTTATAAAGCAGATAGGGCAAAATCCTTTCGGTCGTTTCATCACGCGGAGAAGAAAAATCACCCCTCCCCCGTCGCGCAAGCTTGATGCAGTTGATACATTCCTGCTTGGTTGCGCCGCAGGCGATAAGAAAGGTCGCCCTGCCCCCGTCGCAATCGCGGACGCGTAAAAGGCATATCGGGTCGATGCAGGCGCCCACTCGGTTATCGGCATCAACGGTCGCGTAATCGAGCGGAGAATTCACAGAAAACGCCTTTAGGCTCTCTCGGCTCGTTAAAAATTCAAAATCAAGCTCCTTTTCCTTAAGCGCAACCGCGATGCTGAAAATATGGCTTCCGTCGTGCCTGCTTCGGCGATGGAAAAACAAAATATTCCTCTGTCTGTCAAGCTCGCTTTCGATAAAAAGACGCGAAAACGAAATATGCGACGTAAAGTCCTTTTTTCTCTGCAAAACAGGCTCAAACGCAAGCGTCACGTCGTATTTTTTCAGCGATTCGGCGCGCGTGCTTATCACGATGCAATCGGATTCCTCGGCTATCGAATAGCGAATCCGTCCCGAAAAATCGCCGCCCGACGAAATCTGCGACGCATATCCCTGCCCGATTTCAAAGCTCGAAGAATCGTTGCCGTACAAGGGTGTACAGCCAAAGCTCGACCCGCTCCTCGAAAAGCAGATATGCGGAGAAAACCTAAGCGAATCAAGCGTAAATTGGGTATTGCATATCATTTTGTCGCCGCAATTTATGCCGATGTGCCCGCTCGAGCTTACGATCAAGGAAAGGTCGCCGCGCGAAATCAACGCGGTCATGGGCTTTGACAAATCGCTTCTTTCGGCAAGCGATTTTTTCATTCTGCTCTTTGTCCTTGCCTCCTCGCGGCGGACCCCGCTTTCACCGAAAATATGCGCGTCGTTCGGAATTCGCTCCTGCAAAAGCTCGGCGCCCGCGTCGGCGTAAGGGTATTCCATAAAGCGACGGACGAAAATATTGTCAAGCACCGCGTTCACGCAGGCGATTATGCTCATGCCGACGTGATGCGCCATATAGCTTTTAACGATAAGCCCGTCGCCGCAATTGAAATCAAGCGCCTCATAAAGGCCGTATCTGCCGTACATTCCTCGGTTTTCGAAATAATCGAGATTCTTTAGCGCCTCGCCCGATAACAGACAAAGCGAAAGATAGGTCGAGTATGGTGAAACGATTTTTTCGCTTTCGTCGGTACGGCGAAGAGCAAGCCGTTGCACGCCGTTCGCCTTGTATTGATAATGCATTTCGCTGTCGAAGGAATAAAATCCGCTTTCGCTTATCCCCCAAGGCGTGTGGTAGTCGCGCTGAACCATTAAGGCGAACGAAACGCTTTCAAAGATAAACGAATCGCGGTATAACGGCATAAACAGCTGAGGCATCAGATATTCAAAAGCGGTTCCCGACCACGAGGTCATACCGATATAGCCCTTATAATGGGTAAGCGTTCTGCAAAGCGATTGCCAATGCTTTTTATCGACCGCGCCCGTCGCCACCGCGAAATAGGAGGTCATCCGCGCTTCGCTCATCAGCATATCGTAATATGAATTTTCGGGGCTGTGCTCGCGCCCCGCTAAGCCGATGCGGAAAAGCCTTTTGCGGTCATCGTAAAAAATCGTCAAATCGGTATTTTCTATAAGCGCTTTTATGCGCTCCGAGATATGCTCCACGCCCTCGTCCTCGCCCGAAAATTCGCAAAGCCCCTGATAAAGCGCAACCAGCATAACCACAAAATTGCCCGAATCGACAGCCGAAAGATAATAATCGCCGATAACCGATTTATTCGTCAAATCGTACCAATTGTAAAGATTTCCCTTGTGTTTTTCGAGCTGCTCGATGACGTCAAGCGTCTGATTTAGCTTGTCGCAAAGCGTTTTTGTCGTTATCATCTCCAAATCGCGCGAGGCAAGCAGTGAAACGAGATAAAACCCGATATTCGTAGGCGAGGTGCGCATCGCCTTGTCGCTTACCGGCGACGCTTGGATATTATCGGGCGGAAGATAATTTGTGCTTTCGTTCACGTTGTCGAAATAGAAGCTGACCATATCCCTTGCGTGCGCGGTAAGAAGCCTTTTTTGCTTTTCCGAAAGCTTGTTCTTTACGGTTTGTCCGCCGTTTATAGGGTGCGACAAAATCACCGACGCGAGCGGATAAACGAAGAAAAGCAAGCCCGCTATACGCATTGCGGGATTCATCGCAAAAATCAGCATCAAAAGTCCGATGACCGCAGAGGGTCCGCCGTCTAAGGCATATTTTCCGAAGCTTGTGCCCAATTTTTCGATTTGCGACGCCGTCGTCCATTCAAGCGTTTTTCTGCCCTTAATGCTTCGGTAAATCGCCAAAACGCAGGCGTTCAAGGTCAAAACAGCGCGGCGCAGGGTCGAGGATATTTCGAAAAACAGCCTGATTGCCGTCTGCGTCAGCATCGATACCGCCTTTGAAAAGAATCGTCTGCAAGCAAAAGGCGTGCTGTTCGCAAAAAACGCGAAAAAGGTGATGCAGGAAGGAATAATGAACTCGGAAAAGGCAAGCAAAAACATCCAAAATCCGCTCTTGTCGCGTATAAAGCAGCCGATTGCCAGCGCGGTAACGGTAAAAATCGGCGAAAGATGCCGCGCGCCTATCAACAAAAGGCGGTATTTCGAAAAAGGCTTTAGGATTTTTCCCTTTAAAAACCGAAGATTTTGAAAATCTCCGCGCATCCAGCGGTGCTGGCGTCTGAAAAAGGAAACGGTGTTGCTCGGAATCGAATCGGTCAAGGTCACGTCCGACGCCGCAAGCGTATTGAGCAGGCTTCCCTCCAAAATGTCGTGACTCAAAACCACACCATCGGGAAGCTTCCTTGAGGCGAGCGCCGAAAAGAGCCTTACGTCGATCAAGCCTTTTCCGCAAAATAAGCCCGACCCGAACATTGATTGCGAGCGCACAAAGGTCGCGCCCGAATAATTATCGACCCCGCCCGAGCCCGACAAAAGCCTTGAAAATCCCGTGTTATACGCGCTTTTCAGTTCGGTTCGAACCGAGGGCTGAATGATTCCGTAGCCGCTAACAACCCGCCCGTCGCGCAGAATCGGTCGGTTAACCGGATGAAGCGCGATCGACAAAAGCTCGCGCACACTTCCGACAGAAAGGTTCGTGTCCGAATCGAGGGTCAGAATATATTTGATTTCGCGGATGAAGTCGCCGCCGTAATATTCGTCCCCCTCGCCGTGAAGTATATATGAAACCAAATCGCAAACCGCGCCCCTCTTGCGCTCGCGACCGCCGAAGCGACCTTCGCTTTTATTCATCACCCGTTCGCGGAGGTAGAGGCAAAAGCAATCGCCGTGAATTCTGTTAAGCTCGTCGATTTTAGCCCTTGCAGATTCGGCAACCGCCTTATCGGTCGGCATATTTTGGGTGTCGGAATCGGGAAAATCGGCAAGCAGACAAAAATAGATATTTTTATCGGGACTCATATATCGAAATTTCGAAAGCGAATCAAATACCGCGTCATCACCCCTTTTTCCGCTTAAAAGGCAGGCAACCGTGACCAAGGTTTTCGCGTCGTCGGGAACCTTATTAAGCTCCAAGCGAGGCGCTCTGTGAGGGGGCAAAATCGCGGAAATCACTCTGTCGGCAATCGCGCACGAGGTTACCGCAAACGCAATCGAAAGAATAATAACGCCGGAAAATCCGACAAACGAAGCGGCAAAAAGCGACAAAATCAAAAAGCAAAGCGCGATAATCGCTCCCCACAAAGCCGCAAAGCGCGCCTTTGGCGCAAGCAGCAGGCTTCCGAGCGGTATTTTTTTCGATTTCGCCTCGAAAATCAGCTCCTCGCAGGCGTCGGCTTCAGAGGTTTTTCTTTTCCTTGCATAGTAAGCGATTTTTTCTCGGTATTGGCTTTTGGTTTCTAAATCAAACCGCTCGTAATCTGCCTCAAAGCGCGAAAGCAGCCTTTCGGGAGACCAAAGATTCGCAATTATATCGTCGTATTCGGGGTGCGACAGCCGATGCAGCGTCTTTACCGAATTCGGCAGGGTGTGCGATTCCTTTTTGTCGGTCAAAGCCGCAGAAATTTGAGTTATCGCACATAGCGCCAAGAGCCCCCGAACCGAGGAAAGCTCGAAATAATTATAGCTTCTGCTTTGCGCCGACAGCCATTTTTTAAGGCTTTCGGGCGAGGAATTGCAATCCTTTTGCTGAAAATAATTCTTCAAAATTGCGTAAAATTCGCCGCATCTCAGCGCCGTTTTATTGCCGAGAAGCGCCTTATAATGCTTGTCTATACAATAAAAATTATCGCTCAGCCAATCCGAAACTTCATCCGAATCAAGGTGCCTCTTTATCACCGAATACGAGCGCTTAAGCTCATAAAGCAGATTGATCTTCATAAATCTTCTCCCCGCGGTTTGCATGATTTTTCCTTATTATCGGCATTTGTGCATTTTTTATGCCGATTTGACAATAATAACCGAAAAAGAAGGGATTTTGAAATGGATTTATTCAAAGAGCATATCAAGGAAGAAGAGCTTCAAGAGGACTCTTGCTCGGACGGTGCTTGCTCGATAAGCGATATTATAACCGTATCGCACGGAATCAGCATACATTCAATGGTTATCGCAGGTCAGATCGAGGGGCATTTCGCCGCCGCGCCTCAATGCAAATCCACCAAGTACGAGCAATGTCTGCCCTCGCTCGTTGCGGTTGAGGAGAGCGAGGAAATCGACGGTCTTTTACTGCTTTTGAACACAATCGGAGGCGATATCGAGGCGGGGCTTGCCATCGCGGAGATGATTTCGGGCATGACTAAGCCGACGGTTTCGATCGTCTTGGGCGGCGGCCATTCGATCGGTGTTCCCTTGGCGGTTTCGGCGAAAAAATCGTTTATCGTACCGAGCGCCACAATGACGCTTCACCCCGTGCGCTTAAACGGCTTGGTCATAGGCGTGCCGCAGACCTTTGAAAATCTCGCGAAGATGCAGGAGCGGATTATCGATTTTATAGTTCGGAATTCGCAGGCGAAAAGCGAAACCGTGCGAAAGCTAATGACCGCGACCGACGCCATGACGACCGATATAGGAACCGTTATCGATGGGCGCGAGGCGGTAAATCACGGCATCATCGACGCCGTCGGCGGCTTGGGCGACGCGGTAAGGGCATTACGCGAAATGATAAGCGAAAACCGCAAAAACGGCTAAAGAAAAAAACTTCCCGTGGGGGAAGTTTTTCTTTATATTCACAATATTTTATTCGAATTCAACCGCAAAATAGGTCTCGCTTCGGTTTGAATGACACCAAATCTCGTAGCTGCAAGAGGCATATTCGGGCATATAAACGCCTTTCAACGCCTCGCTGAGCTCGGAAGGGTCGCAATTTCCGGATATCATTGCGTGGCAGACGCTCTTTCCGTCGTAATACCATTCGTCGAAAAGAAATTGCGCAAGCTCGTCTATATCGTCAAAAAATCTGCCGTCTTTGCGGTAATAAAAGTAATTTTCGTCGCTTTTATCGGCAATTGGCTTGTTTTCCATTTCACTGCCCCACGAATATTCCGAGCAAAGGTCGCGCCCTGCGTTGAGGAGGAAATAAAAGCCGGGGCCGCCCGCGTCATCGAAGGTGGTATCGACAACGTAATACTTTCCGTCAAGCCTTACGGTGTTGAGCATGTGTCCGCCATCGGAATTTTCCGCTCCCATTCTGCCGACCTCAAAGCCTGCGATCGATGCTAACGTGTAAAATGCGTCGCTATATCCCTGACAGTTCGCTTTTCGGTCAAGCAACGCGCCGACGACGGTTAAATGACGCGGAGGATTCATCGGGTCCTCGACCTTTGTCGTGCCGTCGTAATAGTTCACCCGTTCGATGATCATATCGTGCAGTAAAAGCTCGAGCTCGTATTCATCCTCAGCCTTCGACTTCGCGTCCTCAACCATCTCTACCGCCAAGTCGTAAGCCTCTTTCTCGTCGCGATTGAGCTTTGATAAATCGTTGCTCTTGTATGCATCGACGATTCGGTCGCCCGGGTATTCGGTCATGGTTATATGATATTCGTTTTTGTTCGTGACCGTATAGGTCATACTGCACACGGTAGCGATCACAACGATCTGCTCGTCGTCAAGCTCGGATAGATTCCCGACGTATTTGAAGTCGATCTCGAAAATATCCTTATCCTTTTGCTCGTGAATGTAATCGCGCAGCTCGTCGAGCGTGGCAATTTCCTTTAATTTCGCGTCGCTTTCATTTTCGCTCTGCTCGTCGATTCCCAAAATCGTCGACATTGTGTCGTCGGCAAAATCGGTCATTTTATCGGAAATCGCATCGAACACCTCGCCGCAGGAAGAAAGCAAAAGCGAGGCGAGCAAAGCGGCAACCAAAAATATTTTTTTCATTAAGACTCCTTTTGTCGGATTATCGGGTGCTCCTTACCCATAAGTCCCAAAAGTATCGAACGAATTTCGTCCTCATCGTAAAAGCGCGCACGCAAAATAACCGAGTCGCCGACGTAAAGCTTCTTTTCGCCGTCGTTGTCCATATCCTTTTGCGATTCATCGGCGCGGGTTATCGCGATAACGACCGAGCTTGACGGCCACATAATATCGCGAACAGCCTTTCCGACAACAAAGGAATTTGCCGAAACCTTCATTTCGAAATGAGCGATTTGAGGCTGCTTTCCTTGATTCTGTGCGTGCTCCATATTTTCAAGCGCACGGTCATAGAAGGGGGTGAGATTGAAAATTTCGGTAAGGAAGGACACCGTGAAAATAACCATTGCGACGAACAGCAGATTCGTGTAGCGTCCGGTAAGCTCGATGAACAAAACCGACGCGGTCAAGGGTGCGCGAAGCGTGCCGCCGATGAAGGCGCACATTCCCAAAAACACCGCCGTCGCAAAGAGCGATTCGTCCATGCCCATCAAAAGCAAGAGCTTCGAAACGATCGCCGCAAAAGCCGCACCGATCGCAAGAGTCGGGATAAATATGCCGCCCGTAACGCCCGAATCGGTCACGAAAAGCATCATCAGTAATCTTATCAAAAACAGCGCCGCGAGGAAGATGACGCCTTTGTTGTTTACCATAACCTCCTCGATAACGTGATGTCCGCTGTATAAAGCATCGCCGAAGCAGAACGCCAATATTCCGGTTACCGCAAAAACGGCGACAAGCTTGACCGCAGGGGTGATGAACCTCTGCCATTTCTTTGCACAGTCACCGAAGAAGGCGATCGAAAAATCAAAAAGCGCGACCGCGAGTGCAACCAAAATACCCAAAACGAGCAAATATCCGATGTCCGAAAGTGCAAAATCGGCAAATTCCTCGATATGGAAAAGATTTGCGCTTATTCCGAACGCCTTGCAAAGAAGCTGGTTTATATACGATGCCGAAACCACGCTCATCGAAACCGTCAAAACAAGCATGGGAGTGAAGCGCTTATGAATTTCCTCAAGCGCGAAAAGTATGCCCGAAAGGGGCGCACCCGTCGCAACCGCAAAGCCCGCGCCCGCGCCGCCCGTCATAACGTAACGGCTCCAAATCGAGCGATTTTGCGAAACTCCGCCGCACATAGCGCCGACCGAGGTGCCCATCAAAACGGCAGGGCCCTCGCTTCCCAAGGGAAGTCCGCACAAAAACGAAAGCATACTTCCGAAGAAGGTGCCGAGAAGCGTGCGAAGCCAACGGAACGAAAGCACACCGCGAAGCACGCCTTCGCTTCTGGGTATTCCGCCGCCCTTGCTTTCGGGTGCCTTTTTATGCATAAAATACATCGCAAGCGCCGCAATGACCAAAGCGGCAAAGGCTATCGCGATATACAAAGGCTTTTCCTTGGCGCAGGCATAAAGCTTGCGTGAAACAGACTCCGCCTCGTGAGCCAAAAGCTTGAAAAAGAATATAAGACAGCCCACAATCGCGCCGCAGGTTACGCCGTAGCCGATGCAGGGAAAGACGTTTTTTATGTATTCCTTGTATTTGTAGTGTTTCATAAAAACACCCTCTTCATTATTTTATGCCTGCATTATACTCCAAAGATTTTCGTTTGTCGACTGTTTTTTTATTTTATTTTGAAAATTTTAGGAAAAGAGCGCGAGAGAAACACCTTTTTTAAAAGGGTTTCTCTCGCGAAGAATTAACCAATCGTATAAGTTCCGAAATAGTGGCGGGCGATGAGGATGTAGTCGTATTGGTCGACCTTGCCGTCGGCATTTACGTCGCCGCGAGTGAATTCGTCGCCTACAAGTGCGCGGGTTTCGAAGTAGTGGCGCTTAACGAGGATGTAGTCGTACTGATCGATCGCGCCGTCGTTATTGACGTCGCCCAAGACGCCGACTTCGGGGTCGGTATTATCGACGCCCTCTTTTTTCCAAACCGCGTAAAGCGTTGCGCTTGCGTTCGCGGTGTAGCTTCCGCCCGCAAGGTAAGTCGCGGTCGTTGCATTTTTATCGGTCGACCAGCCGAGGAATTCATATCCCTCTCGAGTCGGGACCTTATCGGTCAGGGTAAGGGTCTTTCCCTCGAGCTTGGGCTGAGACGACAATCCGCCGCTGCCGCCGTTTGCATCGAAAACGACGGTGTAGACGTTGCCCGAGCCACCGACGGTGAAGTAGGCTTGATGTATAAGGAGCGCGGTGACCGTGCTTGTTTTTTCGGTTCCCGAAAGCGCGTGGTGATTCTCGACGTTCATCCAGATGGCATAGGTGTATTCGCCCGCCGAAAGCTTGTTGAATTCAAGCGCGTTATCGAGCGCACTGCCCTGAAGCGAATAGGAGAAAGTGTTCGTCGAGGCTCTTGTTCCGGTAGCGATTTCGCCGTTGAGATCAAAGCCCTTAAGCGCATATGCGGATACACCGGTAATGAGGTTATAGGTGGTTTTTATGTCTCCCTTTACAACGAAGACGCTGCCTGTCGCAATGTTCGAGGGGGAATTCGAATTTTCGATTCTGACGTCGGTTCTAAGCTCGCGCACAAAGGTGGTGTCACCTGCGTAAATGTACGCGGGAGTAGTGCCGTAACAGATGATTCTGTACCAATATTCGCCCTTGGTGTTTCGGAACAACGCGTTGCCGACAACCGTTTGGTTCGCCTGAAGCGTCGCGATGACGGTAGACTCGGAATCAACGTCGCTTGTGCAGGGATAGCTCATCGCCTTTATCGATTTAGTGGTCGTAATTTCACAATGCGAGGGATAATAGCTGCTTTGCGAAAGATAATCCGCGGTCGCGGCGGTATATGCATCCTTGGACGCCTTGGTTATGTTCGCAAGCGCCGTCGAATTATAAAGCGCGGTAAGACCGCCGAGCGCGAGCTGTCGGTCGAGAATATAATAACCCGCGTCCTTGCCGGTGGTTATCGTGTTGAAGCTTCCCCAATAATTCCAAACGTTGTAAGAGATTCCCGTAACCGTTTTCATGAAGCTGTTAAAGGCGTTCGAGCTGTCGTTGCCGTAGCCGATAAGCTGGCATCCCCACGACCAAGCGCTTCCGCCCGATTCGGCTCTTCCGCTTGTGCGGGTATGAATATTGATGCCGCTTGCCGTATTTTCAAGGCCGTTAAGATTTGAAGGGGGCGTGTAATAACCCTTGCTCGTAACTACCTGAAGAGCACCGTATTTGCCTTGATGGTTCCAGGTGATCACCTTGTAAATGCCGTCCATGAGCGTGGTCTGACCGTTGCTTGCAGCGCCTGTCGTAGCCTGAGGCTGACTGGGGATAGACGAGCTGTTTTCGTTATAAAAGGCTATCGTATAGCTGCCGTTCTTCTTTTGAACAACAATGCAGACCGCCTGATTTCTAATATTCGATGCCGAGGAAGAATATCCCGAGCCTACGTAGTTATCCGAGCCGCCCTCGAACATAAAAATGGCAGATTTGCCGTTGTTCAGCGCGGTGACTATTTCGGGATTTGCATTGAGATAATATCGCATCATCGTGTCGATATATTGGCGCCTTTCGGCGTTGGAAATGAACGACGCGCAGGTCAACGACGCGAATTCATCGGTATCTGCGTCAACAGAAACCGAAAATACGGGAAATGCAGATGCGAGCGTTGCGATCATCAAAAGCAGACAAATTATACGTTTCACAAATATTCCTCCGAGAAGCGGTGATTTACATATTATACAACAATTTTCTCGCGAAGTCAAATATTTCGCAATATTTAAAAAAAGAAGAGAGGTTTCCCTCTCTTTCCTTTATTTGCTCGCTTCAACAACGGTTATATTTGCCACGGGAATGCCTGTCAATTCATAGACAATGTCGGTAATTTGCGTCAATTCGTCGGGAAGAAGATCGGCTTTCGAAACGATGACCGAGCAATTCTCGCCGCTGATAACCGCCACACAATCCGAAATGCCCTTTGCCTTTACAAGCGTTTCGATGTTCGCTTCAAAGGACATATCCTCGGCAATTTCTGCGATCGAGGCAAGCGCGTCCTCCTTTGCATCGGGGAGGCTGTCGGGGCTTTCTGCAATCTCGCGAAGCACCTCAAGCGCCGAATCGCGCACCTGCGTGCGGTTGATTATCGCCATCGCAAAAAAGTCGTCCGCCGTTTCGGGGCTTGCGTTAATGTCGGCGTTCGCTTCGGTATCATCCTCGAGCTCTTCCTCGATCTCGCCCGCAAGGCTTGAATCGACAAGCACGCTGTTGCCCAAAACTCGGTTGCCCTCCTCGTTACCGACGACGCTGTTGTCGACAGGCTTCAAAAGCGAGCTTACCAGCACCGCCGCACAGACGAGCATCACACAGCCGACGGTTATAAATGCCTTTGTGCCGACAAGCTTCTTCCACTCGATATTTTTCACCTTTTCCTTGAGCTTTTCAAAATTTCTCTTCATTTCCATGCTGTTCCTCCGTGTATGTTGAATTATGTTTGAACGCTTATGCGATTGCTTTTTATATCGAAAAGTGCGCACATCAGCTCGATTATTCGGTATTGCGTTTCGTAGGATGCGCCCTCGCAAACCACAGCCACCCCCGCGACCGAGGGCATAGTTTCCTCGATAAGCACGGCGCTTTCGCCGTTGCCGTTCCCCGCCAGAACAAGCGTCTTTTCGGTCGTTTTGCCGTTTGCGTTGTCGATAAGCTTCATATCGCTTGCATAGGTGTAGCAAAATCCCGAGCCGAGCGTTATAAAGACCTTACATTCGTCGACCCCCGAAAGCGAGCAGATCAACCGCTCCGCCTTTTGCTCCAAAACCGAGCAATATTCGGTCGAGGTCATATTTCGCTCCTCATTTATCGGTTCATCTTCGCTTTTCGGCGACGGGATTATCAATAGAAGAAGCCCTGCGATAAGCCCGATTATTACTATCATTCCTTTTTTACCAAAGCGTTTTTTGAAATCGAGCACAGCCTTTTCATCAATTCGCGCCAACGACGTTCACCTCTCCGCCAAGCATTTCTGCAAGCTTTATCTTTATTTTCGATGCGTTTTTGTAGTCTGCCTCGGAAAGCGCCACGCTGACCGATTCGATAACCGCAGGATCGCTTTCCCAATCTATCTTTATGTCGGTATACACGGCTTTTATGCCGAATTCCGAAAAAACGGCTTCGCTTATATATCGCTCCGCCTCTTTCTCGCTTAAGCTTTCAAGCGTTTCTCCGAGCGCGGACGAATCATCAAGGCTTATTTCGGGAAGCTGTGAGGTAAGCTTATCGATATTTATGCTTCGAAGCGGTGAAAGAAGCAGTAACGCACATATCAACGCAACGACGTATTTCATATAGCGCTCAAATCCGCCCCAAGCGATTACCGTGCAGACCGAGCCGAGCACCGACGCGATCAGAAGCGTGTAAAAAAAGCTGCCCAAAGTCAGGCACCTCCCGTCCTTAAAAATACCGCCAACGCGATTATCGATACAACGCCGCTACCCAAAAGCAGAGAAAACAAAAGCCCTATAACCCCGCTTAAATCGTTAAGAAAAAGGCTTTCGCGCTCGCAGGATAAAACCTTTGCGATGACCGCACAGCAGGATAGCATCAACCGATGAAGCAAAACCGACAAAACGGCAGGCAAAATCGCGGCGATTATCATCACGACGCCCGCCCCGCCGACACATCCCTTTACAACCGAAACCGACGCCACCACGGTGCTTGCCGCATCGCCCAGCATATTGCCGATGACCGGCACGAAAACCCCGCTTGCAAAGCGCAGGCTTTTCAATGCAAATCCGTCGCCCGCCTTTGCGATCGCCGTTTGAAAATAAAGCACAAAGCCGACAAGAGTAAACAAAAACGCCATAAGCGCAGACGCGGTGCTTTTTACCAAATTCGTGATAGGCGAAAGATTTACCCCCGAGGGCATCGCCCCGACCAAGCAGAGCGCAAACAGCACGCGCAGAAGCGGAAGAAGTATTTTTGTGCAGAGCAGCGAAATTACGCTTAAAAACAGCAAAAGCGCCGAATTATTCGCAACCGCGACCGACGGGCTGCCGCCGAAAACGTAAAGCGAGCTCATTATCGGCATAAGCGATGAAACCGTCAAAGTCAGCGATTCCATACAAGCGATTACCGTTATGAACAGGTTATAAAAAACAGAATAGGTCACCCCCGAAAGCGCGAGCACCGATATATAACCGCAAGCGGTGTCAAGCGGCAGGCTTTCTCCGAATTTCATCGCGCTCATCGCGGCGCAAAGGGTCAACAGCGCCAAAATTCCGCCGAACGAGCGCAATATCGGTATTCCTTGGGAATTAAGCGAATCGCGAAATATCGCGTATGCCTTTTCGAAAATATTAATTCTTTTGTCTCCCGAGGCCTCCTCGCGCGTAAGGTATTCCGACGACAGCTTGTCCGCCTGCGCCTCTGATGCAATAGCCTCGGCATCGCTGTCATCGTAGGCGGATGCATCGATAACGAAAAAGGGGAACAAAAGAAAAGCCATTACAAGAAAAATCAGTTTTTTCATCCCAACATATCCTTTGCAACGTCAAGCAGCTGCTTAATTATCGGCAGGCTGAGCAGAACGATTCCCGCCTTGCCGATAAGCTCGACCTTCGCGCCAAGACCCGCCTCACCGCAATCGCGGCAGATTTCAGATGACATTCGGCAGACGACCGAAACGGCAAGCGCCTTAAGCATTATCAGGAAAAATCCCTCGACCCCCTGCCCCGCCGCGATATCCTTGACGTATTCAACAAACGGCGAAAGGGCTTTGACAACGGCTATAAAAATGCAGATGCCCAAAGCCGCGGATGCAACGCTTGCAATTTCGGAGCTCAGCTGACGCAAAAGCGCAACCGCAAGCGCGGAAACGACGGCAAAGCCGCAAATCGCAACGATATTCACAGCCCGAAAACGCTCCTTAAGGTCGAAAAGAGGGCGCTTATTTCGCTTGCGAGCATAAGCATAACGATAACAACACCCGCAATCGTAACGAAGGTCGCCTGCTCGTCCCTCCCGCTTTTTTGCAGAATCTGGCAGGCAACCGCAACGGTTATTCCGATGCCCGCTATTTTTAAAATTAAGGATATTCCCATTTTCTTCTCCTTCTATAAAAGGATAATTGCCGTCATCAAGCCGAAAAGCAGGCAGACCGTCCTTCTGCTTTTTTGCCTTGCGGGGAGCTCGCTTTTCAGCCTGTCCTTTCCCTTGATAAGCACGTCGGTGCAGGAATCAAGCCGCTTTATCTGCTCGGTCATCGGCAATTTCCCGAGGCTTTCGCCGAAAATCAACAGCTCACATTTCAAATCTGCGTCGATGCTGAGAAGCGCAACCGCCTCTTTCCACAAAAGCGAGGCATCGCCTGAATTCGCGGTTAAAATTTCCAAAAATTCGGATTCGTTTTGTGCTCGAAAGGATTCGAAAATGCGGTAAAGCGACATTCTTTCGACGCTCATCCGACGACGCATATACGATAAAAGCGATATTATCAGCTCGACCTCCTCAAGCCGTTTTTTCTCGCTTTCGGCAACCAGCACACCGCAATAATAGGACGCGGTCACCACCAAAAGCGCGCCTATCCAATTCATAAAAGCTCCTCGGTTTCAAAAATTTCGCAGGTATAGCCGTCGTCATATCCCAAAAGAACGCAAAGCGGAAAAATTCCTCCCTGTGTCAGCCTTTTCATCCGTCCGCGGCTTTCCAGCTCGGCAGGGCTTTTACAATGCGCGGAAGCGATAAGCACGACGCCGCTGCTTTGCGCCTCGATCACCGCGTCAACCTCGTCAGCGCTTATTTCATCGCAAATAATAATCTCGGGCGACATCGTGCGCGTCAGCAATTCGATCGATTCCGCCTTGGGACGGGTGGTTAAAATATCGACAAATCCGCACTCGTTGAGCGATGACGAAAGCTCCATTCTTTCGTCCGCGATGCCGACACGCCTTGCAGATATTCCCTTTCCCGACGCGAGCAAAAAGGCAGTCGATTTTAAAAACGTCGTCTTTCCCATCGCGGGCGGAGAGCAAACAAGCGTCCCCTTCAGCCCGATTTCGCGGTATTTTTCAATCAACCCGACCGCAACGTCGGGCAAAAAGCGCGGAAACCTTATGTTCAGCGAAAATATCTCGGCAAACCCTCCTTCGGGGCTGCCCCTGCCGCAAACGCCGACGCGGCCGCCGTCATCAAGCGGAATAAAGCCGCGCTTTAAATATTCGTCGCAGGCGTAAAGCGAGGAATTGGTGAGCCTTGAAAGGCATTCCGAAAACTCCTCACCGCCTATCCTTAACCCCGAGGTTAAATCGCAGATTCTGCCGTTTGCGTCAAACGTCAGGTTTTTGTTTCCGACGGTTATGGATATCGGCGCATTTTTTCGGATACGAAGCTCGGAAATCGCATCGAGCAGCTGCTCGGGTAGCGAATTCATCGCGGCGGTTATGCTTATCGGAAGATATTTGAAGAGACTGCTTTTATTCATCCCTTAAGCCTCGCAATAAGCGATTTCGTTCGCTCGAAGGAAAACAGCATTATCGTCATCGAAAACACAACTATATAAACGCTCGTGCCGACGAACGCGGCGGCAGTTAGCGACGAAAGCGTAAGCCTTGCAAGCAAAAGCCGCGCACAGACTCCTCCGAAAATCGCGCAAAAAAGCGGAAAGATTATATCGCTTTTAATTCTCGGCTTGACTTTTACCGCCTTGAACAAGCGTCGTCTGCACAAAAAATAGGTAAAGCTGTTTGAAATCACCAAAAGCCACAAATAGCCCGTTTCTCCCGTTTTCGAGACGAATAAAAGGATAAGGACCACACGCAAAATCGAATTGTAAACCGAAAATTTCAGAGTCTGCATCTGCTCGCCGATTGCCTTTAACAGTCCGTCGCTGACCGTTTCGACGTACATAAACGGCGTCACGAGCGACAAGATCTTTATGGCTTGCGCGGTGTTTTCGTTGGGGTAAAAGGCTTCGCCGATTTCGTAATTTAAAAAGAAAAACAATCCCCCGACGGCAACCGAAAGCAGAGAAACGAACGACATCACCGATGAAATCCGCGAGCGAAGAGGTGCTTTGTCGGAAAGCAGATTCAGCCTGCTTATTTCGGGTGTGAAAACCGAAACGAGGCTTGCAAGAAAGGCGAACGGAAAAAACAAAATCGGCACAACCATCCCGCGTATCATACCGAACTGCGAAAGCGCGTCAGCCCTGTCGCCCGAATAGCTTTCGAAAACGTAAGGAATAAGCAAGGTTTCGGCGGTGTGCAGGATGCTTGTCAGATAAACCGAAAGCGATATCGGAAGCGTTACGCTTATCAACGAGCGCATGCTGTCACGCCGCGTTTCGGTGGCGACCGAGGAATCGCGTCGGCGTCCTTCGGGGAGTATTTTGAAAAGCAGCAGATAGGAAAACGAACACATTTCCGAAACCGTGACACCGTAAACTATGCCCTGACAAAGGGTTCCGATATCATCGGTTTGCGCCATTATAATATTCAAAAACAGCGCGATCACGCTCATTTTTACGACCTGCTCGAAAAGCGATGCCGAGGATGTAACCGTAACCCTTTCCTTGGCGATAAACCATCCCTTCAGGCAAGCCGCGAGCGCCATAAAGGGCATGCTCAACGCGAGCACGCGAAGCGGAAGCGCGCACCTTGCGTCGCCCAAAAAGCGCATCGCGATAAAATCGGCGCCGATAAGCATAAGCGCCGTCGCGACGACGCTTACCAAAAACGACGCCTTAAACGAATTGCTGAAAAGAAGTCTTGAATCGGCGTGGCTTTTTTCATCCTTTTCGGCAATCAAGCGCGAAACCGATAGGGTAAATCCGGCGGTCGCAAAGGTCGAAAACATTGTGTAAACGCTCATAATGAGCTGATAAAGCCCCATGCCCTCGCTGCCGATTCGCGCCGAGAGAAACAGGCGCAGAAAAACGCCCAAAAGCTTGTTTATAAGCGAAAACAGCGTCATCGCCGCCGCGCCCTTTATTAATACCCCCGCATGGCTTTTTATCTCGATCAACTCCGTTTTTGTTTGATTGTATGCGCCCGTTTTCGAATTAATGAATAACTGCAACAAGTCATTAGGCATAAATACAACCGCACCTATACGACTTACCGAATCGCTTTATAACTACACTCTGACATACGCATTGACAAAGGATTCAAAGATTGATATACTAAAGTTGTAATAACCGAGATATGCTGTGTCTTGGTTGGCGCACAATAACGATTTGAACTGACACGAAGGAGGTTGTTTTATGAAAAAAATACTTTTCGCAATGGCATTTGCCCTTTTGATCGCGCTTCTGTGCGCGTGTGCGGGAGACGTCGACGAAGGCTCGTCGGCTTCTGCAGGCGCTTCAAGCACGATCTCGGAGGAGTACATCGAAAGCAATGCCGAAAGCATAAGCGGCACCGAATCCGATGAAACGAGCGGCATATTTGACTTGAGTGCGGATTTGGGCTATACGATCCCCGAATTCGACCCCGATAACGTGATTTACAACCCCGAGAATATCCACGTTATAAACTATTTCATGACCGAGGAAATAAAATACAACTACTTCGGCAAGCCCGATAAAGCGTCCGACAAGATCCTTATCTGTGAGCACACACACTTCGGACTCGACGAATATATAAACGCAAGCGAGGTGCCCGAGGACGCTTGGTTTTGCGTCAGTTTTAATCCCTTGACCGCGATAATCGAGGACGAGCTTGAGGGAAAAGTCGACCCCGATTTTATGAAGACCGGAATGCATGATTATCTCGACTACGTAGGCGTTATCAAGGATACCGAGCTTACCGACGCATTCGGTTACACAAACGGCTTCTTTATCGGATATATCACAAAAGATATGCTTTTGAAGATCTGCAACGACGGAAACGGACTTGTTATCGAATTTTCTTGGCTACCGAAAGAATGCATCGACGCTCACGAATGCATCATCACCGAATCCGACCTAGAATATTACGCAAGCGGAAACTGGAACGAAACGATCGAAAATTAACCGAGCATAAAAAAAGAACCGCGCGAAGCGGTTCTTTTTTCGTACTTATTTGCAGTAAACGCTGTCTTCTGCAGGTATTGCGGTGAAGGCAACGAACGCGGTGCTGTTTTCGATGTTGCTGAGCTCGTTTTCGGCGTCCTTGTCGCCCGCTACGAATGCATAGCCGGGGAAATTCTTATAGGTATATTCGCTGTCGGTTCCGAAAAATACCTCTCCGCCGCGCTCGAGCACGTCGTAAACGTTACCGTTGCAGTCAAAGATTACCAAAACGACCGAGGTCGCCACGATATCTCTGCCGCTGTCGTTCTGACAGTGATATGCGGGAGATCTGTAATAAGCAGAGCACTTGTCGCCCTCGTATTCGCCGATAAGCTTGCAGGAGTTTGCTCTGATGCCGTCCTTGCTGTAATCGCCGTAGCCCTTGGTCATTCCGTAATAGCTCATTCCGACGTTGGAAAGCCAGCAATCGCCGTTAAATTCGGTGTTTTTAACCTCGATGCGGTAATCCGCGAAATCATACTCGGGACGGAATACCATGTTCCAAGAAGCTAATGCACCGAGCTGTTCGAAGCTTTGGGTTTCGGTACCGATGACCTCACCGTTAACGCCGAGATAGCTTACCGTGGTTTCAATGCTGTATGCAGTGTCCGAAAGATTTTCAACCGTAACAAGCAAAAGCCTTTCTGCGCCGAACATATAGGATTCGACGGTAACCGAAAGCGCTTCGTCGGCAACGATGCCGCCCTCTGCAAACTCGGGTTCTTCGTTGGGAGCCTCTGCGCCGTTTTCGACTGCCGATGCATCCTCTAAAGCCGCGCCGTCCGCAATCGCTTCCTCGTCAGCCGCCATCGCCGAAACGGCAAGCGTGAATACAACGGCTGTCAGAGCCGCCGCAATAAGCAGCGCTATGAGTCTTTTTGTCTTCATACTGTTTTTCTCCTTTTTTGTTTTTTGCCACGCATGGTCTTCATAAGCTCAATACCGATTTAACGCTTGACGAAGAAAAAATTTTATTTTCATTACAAATTCTTCAT
This sequence comes from Eubacteriales bacterium, assembly GCA_045644305.1. Lineage (GTDB taxonomy): Bacteria > Bacillota > Clostridia > Oscillospirales > CAG-382 > Coliplasma. Next base: position 34,497 of record JAZRGS010000063.1, read on the forward strand.
TTTCGCGTATTAGGGTATTTATATTACAGAAATACTACGGAGGACTTTATGGGCGTAAACCGACTTTCTGTCGGAGAGCAGGCTTTTGCCGAAAAGCTGTTTGCCGATAATTACAAGCTGTTATACGCCCGCGCGTTCGAGCTGCTGCGCAACGTCGACCCATCGGCGGCGGACGACTGCATCGGAAATCTTTTTCTGACTCTGTGCATCTGCTGTAAAAAGGTTATGGAGCACGAAAATCCGCAGGCGTGGCTGTTTCTTACGCTTAAGTACATATGCCTTAAGCATATCCGCGGCGTAGGAAGCGAATCAAAGCGCAGAGCAAGCCTTGATGAGGCGGACGCAAGCGCCGCAACCTTTACCGATTCGCTTGAGGATAGCGTTGTTAACGATATCGTTTTTTGTCAGTGGGAAAATGAAAATCTGCGCGAACGGCTTATCGCGGAGCTGAATCCCAACGAAAGAAAAATTCTCGCGATGCGCTTCAAGGACGGGCTTTCGAACAAGGAAATCGCCGCGATTCTCGGAAAAAGCGAGGACGCGGTTCGCTTCACCGTTTATTATATCAGAAAAAAGATCACAGATCGGCTATATTCGCTGTAAAGGGGTTGATCAAATGCACCGTAGCAAGGAAGACGGGGCAGGACTTTACCTGCAGATACTGAAAAAATCGATAAAATTCACCGATCTCGACCGAGGTGAGTTATATGAGCTTTACGGATATCTCTGCAACGAGACCGAGCAAGGCAGAAGCGTCGACAAAAAATTGATGCGCGCTTGTGCAAGAGCGATAGCGAAGCCGCAAAGAAAGCCCGATGCAGTAACCGAATCGGTTTATGCGCGGCTCGGCATAAGAGGAAGATCTCTTCCCCGCCGCAGAATTCTGCACAGAGCTCTTGTTGCTATTCTTACGGTGCTCACATTCTTGCTTTCCTCATTCTTCACGGCGCTCGCGCTGGACGTCGATATCATCGAGTCGGTCAAAACGGTCATCACGCCGAAAAGGGAGATGCAGATCCTATTCGAGGACCATAGCGTCGGCAAAACCGTTCCCGAGACCAAGACTTACGCCAATTTAGAGCTGCTGTTCGACCGCGAGCTTTCGGGATTTTACTTTCCGACTTCTATGCCCGAAGGGGTTAAGCCTTACAAGGTTGCCGTCCCCGCATACGGCGACGTGATTTATATGATAAGCTTTAAATCTGCACAGGGAGAGGATTGGACGGTTACGGCAAAGGATGCCGAAAGCGCCGTTATGCCGATGGGATTTGAGTGCAGGGTCGGAGAACGCGATTTTGTCTACACCCTTTCGCGCAAGGGTAACGAGATAATCAAATACGATTTATACACCGTCATCGACGGAGTACAGTATTGCTTTTCGCTCCGCACCGACGATTGGAACGAAGTTACGGGCGTGCTTGAATCTTTAACCGAGGCATAAAAAAAGAACCGCGCGAAGCGGTTCTTTTTTTCAAGAAAGGAAAAGGAAACAACCCTAAGTTGTTAATTTGTAATTTAATTTTCGCCGTTAACCTCGAATTTGTAGCCGACGCCCCAAATAGTCTTTAAGGTCCAGCTTTCGGATGCGCCCTCGAGCTTTTCGCGGAGACGCTTGATGTGAACGTCAACGGTACGGCTGTCGCCGAGGTAATCGAAGCCCCAAACCTTGTCGAGAAGCTGGTCGCGGGTGAATACGCGGTTGTAATTGGATGCGAGGAAGTAAACGAGCTCCAATTCCTTGGGAGGAAGGTCGACAGGCTTGCCGCAGACCTTAAGCTCGTATTTCTGAAGCGAAATTTCGAGGTTGTCAAACTTGATAAGCTCGCCGTCGGCGGTATCGTGCTTTGCATAACGGCGAAGCACCGCCTTGATACGCGCGAAAACCTCCTTCATGTCAAGAGGCTTAACGATGAAGTCGTCCGCGCCGAGCTCCAAGCCCAAAACCTTATCGATGGTTTCGCCCTTTGCGGTGATCATAATTATCGGCTTCGAGGAATGCTCGCGGATTTCGCGGCAGATCTGCCAGCCGTCCTTCTTGGGAAGCATAATATCAAGTAAAACCATGTCGGGCTCGTACATACGGAACGCAGTAATTCCCTCAACACCGTCGTTTGCGGAGCGCACCTCATAGCCCTCTTTTTCGAGGTACATACGAAGCAGATCGCAGATATTAACGTCGTCGTCAATGACAAGTATCTTGGTTGCCATGCAAATTTCTCCTTTTATTTAACAAATGTATTTTTAACACAAATTTATATCACGACTCAATAATAGCACTTTTTCTTGCATTTGTCAAGGCGAATTAGATAGAGAGTTGTAAACTTATGTTTAATTTTGTGTGAGATAAAATATGACAAAAAATTATATATTGCATATCGCGAAAAAATGTATTATACTTATTGAGTATAATTATGTATACGCGCGCGTCGTGCGCGCGTGAGTTCAAGGAGAAATTTCAACATGAAGCTTGGTATAGTAGGCCTGCCCAACGTAGGCAAAAGCACGCTTTTCAATGCACTTACGAAGGCGGGCGCAGAAAGCGCGAACTACGCATTCTGTACGATAGACCCCAACGTCGGCGTCGTTCCCGTACCCGACGAAAGATTGGATAAGCTCGCCGATCTTTATAACCCCAAGAAGGTCACACACGCAACCGTCGAATTCGTCGACATCGCGGGCCTCGTAAAGGGCGCCGCAAACGGCGAGGGCTTGGGCAACAAATTCCTTTCGCACATCCGCGAGGTTGACGCGATCGTTCACGTTGTCCGCTGCTTCGGCGGAAGCAAGATTATACACGTTGAGGATTCCGTCGATCCCGCACGCGACGTTGAAACGATCAACACCGAGCTTATACTTTCCGACATCGAAATGCTCGAGCGTCAGATCGACAAGCTCACAAAGCAGGGCAAGGGCGACAAGAGCGCGCTTGCAGACGCAGAGGTTTTGAAAAAGGTATGCGCCGAGCTCACCAAGGGTGTCTGCGCAAGAAACGTTCCCTTGACCGAAAGCGAGGCAGAGCTTTTGAAAACCGTTCCGCTTCTTTCGGGCAAGCCGGTAATCTACTGTGCAAACGTTTCCGAGGATGACCTTGCGCGTCCCGACGAGGAAAACGAATATTACAACGCACTTAAGGCTTACATCGAGGGTGAGGATGCCGAAATCATTTCGGTATGTGCCGAAACCGAAGCAGCCTTGGGTGATCTCGACGAAGAAGAACAGCAGGCGTATTTGGAGGACTTAGGTGTTTCCGAAACCGGTCTTTCTAAGCTTATTAAGGCATCCTACGCGTTGCTCGGTCTTATCTCATTCCTCACCGCGGGCGAGCCCGAGGTTCGTGCATGGACGATAAAGCGCGGAACCAAGGCACCCGGCGCCGCAGGTAAGATTCATACCGACTTTGAACGCGGATTCATTCGCGCCGAGGTCGTTGCATACGACGCGTTGATCGAAAAGGGCTCGCTTACCGCCTGCAAGGAAGCGGGACTTGTAAGAAGCGAGGGCAAGGAATACGTTATGAACGACGGCGACGTTGTTCTCTTCCGTTTCAACGTTTAAAATGTAAAAAAATAAAAAAATATAAATCAAAGAAAGGCAATCACCATGAAAAAACTCATCGTTTGCTTACTGGCACTCCTCCTGTGCGTCCCCTTCTTTGCCGCTTGCGACAAAAACGGCGAAGAAAACTCCAACGAATCCGTCGGCACCGGCGAATACGTTCCCGTTACTCCCGTTAAGGACATGGAAGGCAAGGAATTCAACGTCTTCTGTCACGACTGGACCAACGCTTCGATTCTCGGCTACACCGGCGAAATCATGTACGCAGAGGAAAACCCCTCTTCTGTTGACGAAGCAAAAAAGCGCGTCGTCGACTACGTCGAAACCACCTACAACTGCGAAATCGTAGGCGAAAAGTCGAACGTTAAGCTTGTTCCCGAAACCATCAAGAATCAGGTTCTTTCGGGCTCGAGCGACTTCGAATACGACATCTGCTTCACCGGCATTTCCTCGACCGCGCCTCTCGCAATCGAAGGCTACATCGAGGACCTCAAGAGCATTTCCACTATCGACCTTACCGATCCTTGGTGGGACCAGAACGCCGTTAAGGACCTTTCTATCGGCGGAAAGGTATTCTTCACCTGCGGCGACATCAACACCTACGACGATCAGGGTACCTGGTGTATGCTTTTCAACAAGGATTTGAAGAACACCTTGGGTATCGAGGAAGACTTCTATCAGCTCGTTAAGGACAACCAGTGGACCTTCGACAAGTTCGTTGAAATCTGCAACGAAAGCGGCGCAACCTACGACTATGACGGCGACGGCGACCAGGACGAGCTTGACAACTGGGCGTTCGGTACCGAAACCTACAACGTATACGTTCACGTCGTAGCTTCCGGCAACAAGATTGCTCAGAAGGACGATGAGGACCTCCCCTACCTCACCCTTTCCGAGGAAACCGAGGAAACCTATGCGGTTCTTCAGGACACCCTTGAATTCTACAACAATCAGGACCTCGTTATGATCGCAAACGGTCCCATTTACGGAACCAAATTCCCCTCCTTCCCTTGGGAAGAAACCGTACATAAGGCATTCATCGAAGGCAGAGAGCTCTTCTATATGTGCGGACTTATCCACGCAGCATCCTTCCGCGTAATGGAAAATGAATTCGGTATCCTTCCCATTCCCAAGTACTCCGCATCTCAGGATAACTACTACCACACCGTTTCTCAGGGTAACGCATCCTGCATGTGCATTCCTATCGGTCTTCAGGACACCGAGGACGTAGGTCTTATCGTTTCGGCAATCGCTGAAATGTCCAAGCAGGAAGTAACCCCCGCATACTACGACGTACAGCTCAAGTACCGTGACTCTCACGACGAAGAATCCGGCGAAATGCTCGACATCATCTTCGCATCGCGCTCCTTCGACCTTGGCGCGGCGTTCAACTGGGGCACCATCCTCACCGAATACACCTCGCTCAACTCCAACGTAGCTTCCCGCTTCGAATCCAAGCTTGGCGCGGCTGAAACCGCAATGAACCAGACCATCAGCAGCATCGTTGACTGACCCCGAAAGGAGCCAATTTAATGAAACTCGCAAGAAGACTCGTTGCCGCGTTGCTTATGCTTACCTTGATTTTGCCGTTTTGCGTTTGCTTTGCATCGGCTAAAGAGGTTACCGTCACCGCAAACGGCTTCGATATAGTCCGCGAAAGCGGAGCGCTTGTAATTTACACACCCGCTCACGGCGACACCACAAAAACCAACACTTGGGGCTATGAGGTCATCGTCGAAAACAACAAGGCTGTTAAATTCCAGGTCGGCGACAGCAAAATTCCCGAAAACGGCTTCGTCCTCTCGGGTCACGATGAGGGCGAGGGCGGAAAAAACATGGGCACCTGGATCAAGGAAAACATTGAAGTAGGCGACTATGTTTATTATACCCCCTCGGGCGTTATCACCGTTTCGGATAAGCCCATTGCGGCAAACGTATTTTATTCGCTTTCTCAGTCGATAATCGGCGTTAACGTCGTCCGTCAGGTCGACAGCTTGGTCGTATATAACAAGATCGGCTTGAAAACCAACACCAACGAATGGGGCTATGAGGTCGTCTGCGAAGGCGGCGTTGTAACCGCTCTCGGCGGAAATAACAACATGGTTCCCCACAAAGCAGGCAGTATCGTAGTTTCGGGTCACGGCAAAATGGTCGATTGGCTCAAGGATAACGTCAAGCTCGGCATGTCCGTAACCTACGATGCGAATGCAAAAACCGTCACCTTCGCTTACGATGCAGACGCTTGCATCGCAGGCATGGAAATCCGCGTAAAAGACCTTGAAAAGTCCTGCGAAGAGGCTTTCGCAAGATACGACCTCATCGACAGAGACGCGGCAGAAGCCGCAATTTCCGAATTAAAGGCAGCTCTTGATACCGCAAAGGCGGATTTCAAGAAATCCAAGGACGAGGCAAAGCTCGTTGAGGATTCCAAGGCGCTCGACGCTCAGGCTGACGAGGTTGAAAATCTCCTCGTTGAAAGCAGAACCGTCGAATACCGCGGCGTTTGGATCAGACCTACCGACACCAGCGCAAAGCAGGTTGAGGAAACCGTTCAGAAGCTTTACGACGCAGGCATCAACATGATAAGCATCGAAACCATTTACGATTGCACCATGATCATGCCCATGCCCGAGGACAGCCTTTTCGAAACCAACCCCAAGTTCAGAAGATTCGACCTTTTGCAGGCATACATCGATGCTTGCCACGCACGCGGAATGGAGCTTCACCTTTGGCTCCCCATCTTCTACGTGGGCGATTCCAAGTCGGCAAACATCAACCGCTCGCTCGGTACCAAAAAGCCCGAATGGCTTTCGGTTTCCAACACCGGCAAGTATACCCATCAGGTAGAAGCCGCAGGCGTTGAGGGCTCGACTCTTATGATGATGGACCCCTCCAACGAGGAAGCCTGCAATTACCTCCTCAATACCTATAAGTACATCCTCGAAACCTACGACGTAGACGGCATTCAGCTCGACTACATCCGTTATTACAACCGTACCTCAAGCTATGACTTCGGTTATACCAAGGAGGCTCTCGACGCGTTCGAGGCAGAATACGGCGTGCGTCCCACTTACGACACCAAGGCTTCCTATTGGAACGATTGGGTGAAATTCCGTTGCAACTACATCTCCACCTTCGTTAAGAGAATGAAGTCGCTCATCGATGAGGTTGCTCCCGGCGTGCTTTTGGGCGCGGACGTAGTTCCCGACCCCAGCGAAAGCGTTCAGGTCAACTATCAGGATTATTTCACCTGGCTTGAAAACAAGTGGATCGATATTCTCCACCCCATGGCTTACGCATACGGCTATGAAGACGCTATCAAGGCACAGGGCGAAAGATGTGGCGACAACGCGTTCCTCGCTGTCGGCCTCGGCATCTTCTCCGCCGAGCTCGGCCCTGCAGATATGCAGGCTCAGGCGAACTTCAACACCTCGATCTACTGCGACGGCTCGGTATACTTCGAAGCATCCACCTACCTCAAGGAATCGACCGGCGAATTCCTCAAGAACGGCGTTTACCGCAATGAGGCAATCACCCCGACCTTCGACGTCGAAAAGGGCGCAAAGGGTCAGCTTGAATATGCTAAAAAGCGCATAAGCGACATTATCATCCCCGCAGGCGGCATCGACGAGGCAAAGGGCAACGAAATCCTTTCTGCTATCGACGCACTTGTTGCAACCGTCACCGCAGAAGGCTATGACACCGACAAATATAACGCTGTCATCGATCTCATCAACGCGTCCGGCGCAGATAATGCAGCTATCGGCAGAATGCTTTCCGATATGAAAATTTCGGTCAAGGCTTATTCTGTTTTGAACAAGGAATTCGACAAATCGAACGTTCCCGAGCTTCCCATCGACCCCGATTATGCCGGTAGCGAGGCTGAATCCGAGCCTGCCGACTCCGAAATCGAGGAATCCGAACCCGTTACCGAAAAACAGGGCAAGAGCGATACCCTTATTATTGTGATCGCTATCGCTGTTATCGTTATCGCTATCGGCGTTGCGGCATTCGTTCTCACAAAAAAGAAGGGTGACAAATAATATGATCAAAAGAATCATTGGTTGCTTGCTTGTCGCTTTGATGCTCCTCTCTGTGTTTCCCTTTGCGGTTATCGCAGATACCTCGGTCACGCAAAGCGTTAACGGCTTCGACATCAGCCGCAGAACCGACTGCTTGGTAATTTACACTCCGTCTTTCGGATATAATTACACCGGCACCAACAATTACGGTACCGAAGTGGTTGTCGAAAACGGCAGAGTCGTTTCTGTCGGCGGTAACAACTGCTACATCCCACGCAACGGCTTCGTTGCTTCGGGACACGGAACCATGCGCGAATGGCTTAACACCAACGTAACCATCGGCATGAAGGCTTCCTATTCCACCTACGACCGCACCGTAACCTTTACGACCGACTCCTACACTGCGTCCTACGCCGCAACCATCGCTCGCGAAAAAGCAATCGCCGCAAGAGCGGAAGCGATTGAAGGCTGCTATTTCTACGACGAAAACGCAGATTCGCGTATGACTGCCGCAGAAAACAAGTACAACACCGTTACCTCGCTTTCTCAGGCGCAGATCAATGCGTTGGTCGAGGAATACAACACCATCGCGATGCTTTATCGCGAACGCGAATCTGCCGAATACCGCGGCGTTTGGCTCCGTCCCACCCAGCGCTCCTGGGCAGAGGTTGAAGCCTACGTTCAGCAATGCAGCGAAGCGGGCATCAACATGATAAGCATCGAAACGCTTTACTCGGGCACGCTTATTTATCCCCCGAAGGGCGGAAGCTATTTCAATCAGAACCCCTATTTCGGCGGCTTCGACGTGCTTAATGCATTTGTAAACGTCTGCCACAAGTACAATATCGAGCTTCACGTTTGGATGCCCGTATTCTACTCGGGCTCCGACG
>JAZRGS010000064.1:0-11268 GCA_045644305.1 Eubacteriales bacterium
CGCGCTTGACCATAAGGCTTGCCGAGGAGGCGGTTGCGTCGGTTCTGCTTGACGGCAGACCCAAAAACGGCGAAATTGTGACTATTTCTATAGAAAATGGCGTCCCGACCGCGAAAATAAAGCAAAACACCTATTGACAAAGTCGATTTATTTATGTATAATATCGCCTGTAAAGAAAATCACTTTACAGGCTTTTGACTTTTTTGGCAAAGGGGAGTCCTCGTGTGAATAGGGATAGGGCATACGTTTGCCGTCTTATCGACGTTTACGGAAGCGTTTTGTCGGAGCGTCAAAGGGACGTTGTCGACCTTTATTATAACGAAGATCTTTCTCTTGCAGAAATAAGCGAGCATTGCGGAATCACCCGTCAGGGCGTGCGCGATGCGATACGGCACGGCGTCGAAACGCTTGAATCGCTCGAAAGGGCGCTTGGATTTATTTCCAAAACCGAAGCGATATCATCGATCGCGAACGAAATCGCCAAAAGCGAGGATATCGAAAGCGCACGCCGACTTGCCGAGGCTATCATAGGAGAACTGTAATGTTTCAAAGCTTAGTCGAAAAGATGCAAAACGCCTTTTCGAAGTTCCGCAACAAGGGCAAGCTTACCGAAGCCGACGTCAAGGCGGGTATGCGTGAAATCAAGCTTGCGTTGCTTGAGGCGGACGTAAACTTCAAGGTCGTTAAGGAATTTGTCGCCCGCGTTTCGGAACGCGCTGTCGGCAACGAGGTGCTCGAAAGCCTCCTTCCCGGTCAGCAGATCGTTAAAATAGTTAACGAAGAATTGGTCACCTTGATGGGCGGCACCAATCAAAAATTAAATATCTCTCCCAAGCCTCCGACCGTTATTCTTATGTGCGGTCTTCAGGGCTCGGGTAAAACGACACATTGCGGCAAGCTCGCAAGAATGTTTAAAAAGCAGGGCAGAAATCCTCTGCTCGTTGCCTGCGATATCTACCGTCCCGCGGCTATTACCCAGCTTCAGGTAGTTGGCGAAAAGGTCGGCGCCACCGTTTTCGAACGCGGCACCGCGGACCCCGCCGAAACCTCGAAGGAGGCTATCAAGCACGCGATAAAGTACGGCTTTGATACCGTTATAATCGACACGGCGGGCCGCTTGCACGTCGATGAAGAGCTTATGGCGGAGCTTAAGCGCGTTAAGGAGGTTACCGAGCCTTCCGAAATTCTGCTTGTTGTCGACGCGATGACGGGTCAGGACGCGGTCAACGTTGCGAAGAGCTTTAACGATTTGTTGGACATCACCGGTGTTATTTTGACAAAGATGGACGGCGACACCCGTGGCGGTGCGGCGCTTTCGGTTAAATATATCACCGGCAAGCCGATTAAATTTGTCGGTACGGGTGAAAAGCTCGATTGCTTGGAGCCCTTCCACCCCGACAGAATGGCGTCGCGTATACTTGGCATGGGCGACGTGCTCACGCTTATCGAAAAGGCGGAGCAGCAGATCGACGAAAAGAAGGCTGCCGAAATGGAGCGCAAGTTCCGCGAGCAGAGCTTTACGCTTACCGACTTTCTCGATCAGCTCGGAACCATTAAGGATATGGGCTCGATGGAATCGCTGCTCGGTATGATGCCCGGCGTTAAGCCCGGCGCATTAAACAACGCGCAGATCGATGAAAAGGCGCTTGCACACACCGAGGCTATCATCCTTTCGATGACTCCGTACGAGCGCGATCATCCCGACGTTCTCAACTACTCGCGCAAGCGCAGAATCGCGGCGGGCAGCGGCAGATCGGTCGAGGAAATCAACCGTTTGCTCAAGCAATACGAGCAAACAAAGCAGCTTATGAAGCAGTTCATGGGCAAAAAAGGTAAAAAAGGGAAATTCAAATTTCCTTTTTAAATAAAAAAGTATTAAATTTTTTGGAGGCTATTTAAAATGGCAGTTAAGATCAGACTCAGAAGAATGGGCGCAAAGAAGGCTCCCCACTACAGAATCGTTGTTGCAGATTCGCGTTACCCCCGCGATGGCCGCTTCATCGAAGAAATCGGTTACTACAACCCCATGACCAACCCCGCAGACGTTAAGATCGATTCTGAAAAGGCAAAGAAGTGGATCGGCAACGGCGCACAGCCCACCGATACCGTTAGAGATCTTCTTAAGAAGAGCGGAGTATTGGATTAATGAAACAGATTCTTCTCGATATCACTAAGGCTATCGTCGAGGATCCCGATTCGGTCGTTGTTACCGAAAAGGTAAGCGGTGACACAGTTGTTCTCGAACTCTCGGTGGCGAAGCACGATATGGGCAGAGTCATCGGTAAGGAAGGCAAGATCGCAAAGAGCATCCGTACTGTGATGCGTGCGGCTGCCTCTAAAGAGAACAAGCGCGTAATCGTTGATATTATCTGATGAAGCGTTTTCTTGAAGCAGGAAGGCTTAATTCTCCGCGCGGACTCAAGGGCGAGCTCAAGTTTGATTGTTGGTGCGACAGCATCGACTTTCTTTCGGGCGTGAAATATTTGTATTTGGACCCCGAGGGAAAGCGCCGTTTGGAGGTAAAAGCCTTCCGCGAAACCGTTGGCACAGTGATTTTCGTAGGATATGAGGACAGAAATTTGGCTTCTGCGCTTACCGGCAGAACCCTTTATTTCGACCGCGAGGACATCACGTTACCCGAGGGTGTCTTTTACAATGACGACCTTATAGGCGTATCGGTTACCGACGAAAACACCGGCAACGTTATCGGCACTCTTAAGAAAATCGAGGAGGGCCGCGCCTCCGACCTTTATTTTGTCGAGGGCGAAAAAAGCTATATCATCCCCGCGGTGAAGGAATTCATCGTGAAGGCTGATCCCGAAACGGGTATAATAATCCGTCTTATCGACGGCTTTGAAGCGTAGGCGAAGGAGATTGAAATGAACTTCGAGGTACTTACGCTTTTTCCCCATTCTCTTGAACCTATTTTCGGTGCCAGCATTTTGGGCCGTGCCTCCGCAAAGGGGGTAATTTCGGTCAACTGCACCGACATACGCGATTATACGCTGGACAAGCATCGCCGTGTTGACGATGCCCCCTATGGCGGCGGCTTTGGCATGGTTATGATGTGTCAGCCCGTCGTCGATTGCATCCGCGCCGTCAAGTCAAAGCTTGTTGGCAGCACGCGGGTCATTTATATGTCGCCTCAGGGCTCGCTTTTTAACCAAAAAAAGGCGGAAGAGCTTACGCAGTATGACAATCTCATATTGCTTTGCGGTCATTACGAGGGGATAGACGAGCGTATTATCGAGCTAGAAATCGACGAGGAAATTTCGGTCGGCGATTACGTGCTGACGGGGGGAGAGCTTCCCGCCGCGATCGTCGTCGATTGCGTTTCGCGTCTTATCGACGGTGTGCTTCCGTCGTCGGAGTGCTATTCCGAGGAAAGCCTGCAAAACGGTCTGCTCGAGCACGGACAGTATACGAGACCGCGAGTTTTCGAGGGTCTTGAGGTGCCCGAGGTGCTTATAAACGGCGACCATAAAAAGCAGAAGCTTTGGAAGGAAGAGCAAAGCCGCTTGCGTACCGAAGCAAAACGTCCCGATTTAATGGAGAAGCTAAATGAGCAAAGCGAGGAGAAAAACGCATAAAACGGGTAGCATGAAAAGGCTCGCGCGTGAGAGCCTTATTTTGTCATGCACCCGCAAGCTTTCCTCCCGCTTTGTCAGGTTCTTCGAAAGCGGATTCGCCTCGCCGCTGTTGACCTCAGCGAAGAAGGTAAACCGCTTTGCGCGTCAGAAAATCACAGGGCCGATATTCAATAAGCTTGGCGTGCGCCGCAATATCGCGATGCCTGCAAGAAATTCGGTTGCGGGCTTTGTCGAAAACAACGCGATAACCCGATTTGTGGTTAAGCTGCGCGATTTTCTTCTTAACGCGTCTATGCGAACGGCGGGCGTATTTATGTTCACGTTCGGACTTTACGCCGCCGCAATATACGTTCTTAAAAATTACGTTTCGTTGGGTGGCTACGGCATCAATCCCGATGATTTCACGGTTGCATCGGTCGTCACGCTTTTCGGCTTGATTCTGACGATGTTCGGTGATAAAAAAATACTTTCAACGCTCGGAAACAGTAAAATCGTCGGTCCTCTGCTTTATAATTCGCTCGGAATTAACGATTCGTCGTTTGTAAGGCGTTCGAAGGATAAAATGAAAAGCGCTATCGGATACGCATTTTTGTGCGGCACGCTTTTCGGAAGCGCGACTTTGTTTGTTGCGCCGATCAAGGTCTTGCTGTTTTTGCTGTATCTAATCGCTTTTGCGGTGATCATTAACATCCCCGAGTTCGGAATTTTGTTGGCGGTCATCACGCTTTCCTTCCTTCCCGCGGGTGTTGTTTCGGCAATTTCGGCGATAACGCTGTTTTCTTATTTCTTTAAATGCGTAAGGCTGAAGAGGAATTTCAGGTTCGGAACAGCCGACGCGATGTTTCTTTTGACCTATGCCTGCCTCTTTGTAGCAAGTGCTGTTTCGGGGGCGGATATTTCGCAGGGCGAGAGCTATTTGTTGACTTTTGCGGCTCTTTACTTTGCGGTTAAAAATTCTTTATGCTCGGAAAAACTCGTCGTTCAGACGTTTAACGCGCTTTGCCTTTCGGCTGAAATCGGCATGGCGTTATATATACTCGGCGATTTCGCAACGCTCATCCCTTATGCACAGCTTCGCAAATTTGCGATTTTGCTTTCGCAAAACACCATGTCGCCTCAAATCATCACCGTTTTGGTGGCGGCGGCGCTTCCATTTGCGCTTTCATCGTTTTCAAAGGTCGTCGAACGAAAGCCGCGCAGACTCTTCCTGCTTTTGTCGCTCGGAACGGCTGTCGCGATCGACAGCACACCCTTTTACGTGATGCTCGTCGTTTCGATGCTCGTCTACGCTTCGTTTGCATATAAGGCGCCCTTCGGTGCGGTTTTGGGCGGCGCGATAATTATCCCGCCGATGCTTGTAATCGCTAAGATGTTAGGTGTTTCGGGCTCGGAGGCATTCTTCGGCGAGGGAAAAATCGACGCCTGCTTTGAAATTGCCAAAAACCTGAGTCTTGAAAGCTTTTGGGCGGGCTTGTTCGAGGTCGGCGGAGCAGTTTCGGCGTTGCTTTTGGTGCTTTCGGGATTGCTTATTTTCCAGCGCGTCATCGGCTCTTACGTCGGTGAAAACGGCACGCCGCTCGCTATTTACGGCGGTACCGTAACCGCTTCGGCTGTTATGATAGTTGCCTGCACGTTCGGCATCAATATGTTTGCAGACGTTCGTATTCTCGCGCTTTTGTGGTTCGTTTTGGGGCTTTGCGGCTCGGTTTACAAGCTTGCATACCGTCCAAACGTTGAATAGGAGGGAAAGGAAATGCAAAAGAAAAGGTTTAAAGTAAACGTTCTTGACATCGCTATCATCGTGGCGGTGCTTTGCTCGTTCGCCATCCTCTTTTTCCGCGAGACGATAAACGAATTTCTCACCAAGCCCGAAATCGTGACCTTTCAGGTGAACATTTCGGTAGACGGCGCGGGTAACGTCGCGAACGTTGTTCCCGCTTCGGGCAATACGGTTTTGTTTGAACCCGAGCTTGAGGAAGCCGAAAGAATCGAAATGACGGTCGAATCGGCGGTTGCAGAAATCAACCCCGTCGCAGCATCGAATCACGCAGAGGTTGTCATTGTGTTCAAGGGCTATAAGCGCTTCGGAAAATATTACACCGAAGCCGGCGAAAGAATCTATAATTACAGCGAATGCAGATTCTATTACGACGCAAAACCCATTGAAGGAACCGTGTCCTCGATCGTAAAAATCGACGGATAAAACACAGCCTAAAACAAAATAGATATTATCGACAAAAAAACATAAACATGCTTTTGGTATTTTGTAAAAACACCCATTAATTTTCTATTGATTTGAAGGGGTCGGTTTGGTATAATATCAGTAGTATGGGGGTATTTTTATGACTACTAAAAATATTGAAATCCAAAACGCAGTAGGTCTTCACGCAAGACCCGCAACATATTTCATTCAGAAGGCCAACTCCTTCCGCAGCTCGATTTGGGTCGAAAATTCCGATCGCCGTGCTAACGCGAAGAGCTTGTTGGGCGTTCTTTCGCTCGGAATTTCGCAGGGCGATATAATCACCATACTTGCCGACGGTGTTGATGAAGAAGCTGCAGTCGACGGTCTCGTCGCGCTTATTCTCGGCGGCTTTAACGAATAATTTAAGAAAACAAATCGCCTTGAGCTTATCCGGTTCAGGGCATTTTTTGTAGGTATGTCATGACACGCGAAGAGCTTTTCGAAAAAGCAAAGCTTCTGCCCGCCACCCCCGGTGTATACATTATGCACAATAAATCGGGCAGAATAATATACGTCGGAAAATCGAAGGCGCTGAAAAACAGGGTCTCGAGCTACTTTGCGCCCTCCTCGGATCATCGTGGAAAAACCAAGCGAATGGTCGAATCGGTCAACGATTTTGAGGTCTATTACACCCTGACCGAGCTTGAGGCTCTTATTCAGGAAAACCAATTTATAAAGCAGTTCCAGCCCCGCTATAACATCAAATTGAAGGACGGCGGCGGATACCCTTATATCAAGCTTACTAATTCGGAATACCCCGAATTTTCGATAGTTTACAAGCGCACCTCGGGCAACGATAAATATTTCGGCCCCTATTCCTCCCACAACGTCGCGCGCGGTATTTTGGAAACCGTGAAAAAGGCGTTTATGCTTCCCGATTGCGGAAAAAGCTTCCCGAAGGATATCGGCAAGGGGCGCCCCTGCCTTAATTACCACATCGGACGCTGCTGTGCGCCTTGTGTTAAGGGGAATCTGACGGCGGAGGAGTATAAGGAGCTTGTCAAAAACGCGTCGGCACTTTTAAAGGGCGACGGCCGTGCGCTTCTTGCGAAGCTCGAGCAGGATATGGAAACAGCCTCCGAGGGCTTGAATTTCGAGCTTGCCGCAAAGCTTCGCGATTGCATTTTTGCCGTAAAAAAGCTTTCGGATAAGCAGCAAATTGTTTGCAATCCGACGGTCGAAGCCGACATTATCGGCATATACGCAGATGATTTGGGAAGTGCGGTTTCGCTTCTTTTCGTCCGTTCGGGCGCGATAGTTGACCGCGAAAACTTCTTCTTCGGCGCCGATGAAATCATTCAAAGCTCGTCGCTTATATCGCTTTTTCAAAGATATTACGAGCTTCGCGGATATATCCCGAAGAAAATTTATATCGATTACCCGTTAGAGGACGCGGATAAGGCGCTTTTCACCGATTGGCTTTGCGAGAAGGCGGGCTTTAAGGTTTCGCTTATTGTGCCCGAAAGGGGAGATATGCGTGCGCTTGCCGACAGAGCGAGCGAAAACGCGAAGCAGCTTATAATTCACAAGCGCAAGAGCGAGGACAAAAAGCGCGATTCGCTTATCACTATTTCAAAGCTTTTGGGGCTCGATTTTCTGCCCGACAGAATCGAATCCTACGACGTTTCACACTCGAGCGGGGAATATACTACCTGCGGTATGATCGTTTTGGAAAACGGAAGCTTTGTCAAGAAAAAATACCGCGGATTCAACATCCGAGAGGTTAACGACGGTAACGACCTTCAGGCATTGGAGGAATGTATCCGCAGGCGGTTCGCCCACGATGACGACGAGGAGGGATGGGAATATCCCGATTTGATACTTCTCGACGGCGGCGTGAATCAGGTCAACCGCATAAAAAGCGTCCTTGCCGAAATGGGAAAGAATATCGCCGTTTTCGGTATGATAAAGGACGAGCACCACAAAACCCGCACGCTTACCGACGGCGAAAATGAGGTATCGCTCATAACCCGTCAGGATGTATTCGTATTTATTTATAAAATTCAGGAAGAGGTACACCGCTATTCGCTTTCGCTTATGGATGCAAAGCGCCGCAACGCCGTAAAGAAAAGCTCGCTGACCGAGATAAAGGGCGTTGGTGCGAAAAAGGCGAATGATTTGATGCTTCACTTCGGAACGCTTGCCGCTTTAAAAAGCGCGACGAGGGAGCAGCTTTTGGCGGTGAAGGGCATAAACGCAGAGGTTGCAGACGCGATTATTGCCTACTTCGGAAAGGAACAGGATGAGAATAATAACAGGAACGGCGAGAGGAACTAAATTAAAGACTCTCCCCGGTAACGATACCAGACCTACGACCGAAATCTGTAAGGAAGCGGTCTTTTCGGTCATTCAATTTGAGCTTCACGACCGCGTTATGCTCGATTTGTTCGGCGGATGCGGACAAATGGCGCTCGAGGCGCTCTCTCGCGGTGCCGAAAAGGCGGTTATCGTCGATTCGTCGCGTGCCGCTTGCGAGGTTATCAAGGAAAACGCGACAAAGACCAAGCTTATGAAGCAATGCAGGGTCGTAACCTCCGATTGGAAGGAATATTTAAGAGGTGCCTCGGGCAGGGAAAGGTTCGACCTTGTTTATCTCGACCCGCCCTATCAGGAGGGCATCCTTGACGATATCCTTCACAGACTTCAATATTCCGAAATTTTGGCTTCGGGCGCGATAGTTA
The DNA here is from genome assembly GCA_045644305.1 of Eubacteriales bacterium. GTDB lineage: Bacteria > Bacillota > Clostridia > Oscillospirales > CAG-382 > Coliplasma. The sequence goes on from JAZRGS010000064.1 coordinate 8,517, forward strand.
TTTGCGAATCCGACAAGAACGGAATTCCCACTCCGATCGACGGCTGGGGCTGTAAGCTTTACAGATACGGCAAGACGCACGTAACCGTTTTCCGTCTCCCCGAGGAGGAATAATATGAGAACCGCAATAGTTTCGGGCACCTTCGATCCGATAACCGTCGGACATCTTGACGTGATAGAGCGCGCATCGAGACTTTTTGAGCGCGTCGTCGTCGCGGTTTCCTCTAACAGCGCAAAAACCGATATGTTTGATGATGAAACCCGTTTGAACGCGGTGCTCGCAAGCATAAAGGGGCTTGAAAACGTCGAAGCCGAGCTTTGCGAGGGTCTGCTTGCGGAATTCTGCTTGAGGTACGAAAACCCCGTGCTCGTGCGCGGTGTTCGCACGGGAAGCGATTTCGATTACGAGCGCTCGCTTTATCTCATCAACAAAAATCTCGGTGTTACAGAAACCGTCGTTCTTCCCGCGGCAAGCGGGCTCGACCACATCAGCTCGACCTATGCGCGCGAGATGATAAAGTATAATAAATCGCTTGAGGGCATCGTTCCCGAGGCGGCAAGGGCGGTTATCGAAAAATGAAAAACATAAGAATTAAAAATACAGATATTCGTTTTGTGCGCGAGCCGCTTTTGGCTCCGTTCGGATTCAAGGGTAAATATTTGACCGAGCTTTGGCAGACTGTTGCAAGAATCGATTCCGACAATTTCTCTGCCGCTTGCCCCTGCACGATATCGGTGCTTTGGTCGGATGCCGAGGTTTTCGCCTCCTGCCAGCCCGATGAATCGAGCGCGCTTATGCGTGACGTGACTGCGCGTGCGCTTGAAATGATTAAGGGCGAAAGCTTTGTCACCCCGAATGAGCTCATTTCGCAAATTTTCCCCGAGCTTAAGAAATACGCCGATAAAATCTGCGGACGCGACGTTGCCGAAACCTTCGTGCTTAACTCTTTGGTAGGCGTCGATTATGCGCTTTGGTCGATTTATGCGAAGGAAAACGGCATAACCGATTTCGATAACATTATCCCCGAATTCGCGCGCGAGGCTATGTCGCAAAAGCACACTCGCTTGGCGCATATTCCGCTTGTAAGCTACGCCGTTGACGAAAACGGACTTAAGGGATTGCTCGATTCGGGCACCGCGCTTCTTAAAATCAAGATAGGTAAGGCGTGCGGCGAAAATCTTACTAAGAGCGAGGATATGAAATCGATGCTCGAATGGGACAAGGCGAGACTTTCGACCATCCATTCGATTGCCGACAGATATGAAAGCGATATGACGGTCGACCGCAAGATTCGCTATTACCTCGATGCGAACGGCAGATACGACGATATGTCGCGTCTTGAGGCGCTTCTCGACCACGCCGACAAGATCGGCGCGCTTTCGAGAATCGAGCTCATCGAGGAGCCCTTTGCTCCCGAAAACGAAATTTACGTGGGAAATCTCCCCGTAACCATAAACGCCGACGAATCGGCACATTCGCTCTCCGACGTTCAAAAGCGCTTGGAGCTTGGCTATAAGGCGGTTGCCTTGAAGCCGATTGCCAAGACAATGTCGGTCTCCTTCGATATGGTGACGGCTATTCATAAGGCAGGCGGACTTTGCCTTTGCGCAGATTTGACCGTCGTGCCGATGCTTGCCGAATGGAACAAGCAGTTTGCCGCGAGAATCAACCCGCTTTCGGGCTTGAACTGCGGATGCATCGAAATTAACGGCAACCAGAACTATAAAAATTGGGACGCCTTGTGCAAAATGCTTCCCAACGGACTTGAATATAAGCCCGAGAAAAACGGCAGAATCGAGCTCGACAACGAATTTTACAAGAACGGCGCGCTCCTTTTCGAAAATAATGAATATTTAAAGCTTTTTTAATAAAGAAAGGTAAACAATTATGAAAATCGCACTCCTTTTGGACCCCGGCACAAGAAAAATGGTATTCAACGAAAAATGCTTGAAGCGCTTGGAAAACAGCGGCGAAGTCGCAATTAACGAGGGCGGCACCGATTTTGATTCGGTAGCAAGCGTTATTAAGGATGCCGACGTCGTCGTCACCTCGTGGGGCAACAACCCTATCGACGAAAAGCACTTAGAGCTTTGCCCCAACCTTAAGCTTCTCATCCACGCGGCAGGTAGCGTAAAGCCGGTCGTATCCGACGAGCTTTGGAAGAAGGGTGTGCGCGTTACCGCAAGCGCAAACGTTTTGAGCATGGGCGTTTCCGAAACCGCGCTTGGCTTTACCATCTCCGCATCGAAGAACTTTTATGCACATAACGAAAACATCCATAACGGCGGCTGGGCAGAGGGTAAGGAAAACATCCGCGAGCTTTACGACCTCACCATCGGCGTAATCGGCGGCGGCTGGGCAGGCAGACATTACATCGATCTTATGCAGGCGTTCGACGTTGACATCGTCCTTTACGACCCGTTCATGAGCGAGGAAAGAGCGGCTGCTATGGGCGTTCGCTTGGCTGACTTTGAAACGGTTTTGAAGGAAAGCGACATCATTTCCATCCACGCACCTCAGATTCCCGAAACCTATCATATGTTCAATGCAGATACCTTGAAGCTCATGAAGAAGGACGCTGTCCTTATCAACACCGCACGCGGTACCATTATCGACGAAGCGGCGCTTTACGAGCACATGAAGGCAGGCAACCTCAAGTATGCATGCTTGGACGTTACCGATCCCGAGCCCCCCGCAGTTGACAACCCCTTACGCACTCTTAAGACCTGCATCATGACCCCCCACCTTGCAG
>JAZRGS010000065.1:0-17546 GCA_045644305.1 Eubacteriales bacterium
ACCGCAGCCCGATTCGCCGACAACGCCAACGGTTTTATTCTTCGGAATATCGAAGCTGACGCCGTTGACCGCCTTAACGGTTCCCTGCTCGGTGAAGAAATAGGAATGTAAATCGTCGATTTCAAGGATATTTTGGTCGTCCTTCATCTCGGTCAAATATTCCGATTCATCACATTTGCGGTTTTTGTACGCCTCAAGCGATTTCATGATTCGCTTGTTTTCCTTGGCGATTTGGCGGACCTCCTTGCCCGATAAGCGATTATAAGATTTTGCCATAATTTACCTCCTCGCCTTCGGGTCGAGCGCGTCACGAAGACCGTCGCCGACAAAGTTGAAGCCCAAAACGGCGATAACTATGCAAACGCCTGCGGGAACCCATACGTTGGGATAATTCTGCAAGATATCGGTATCCTGCGAAATGACGTTTATCATTGTGCCCCAAGCCGCATAGGGGGGCTTTACGCCGAGATTTAAGTAAGAAAGCGTTGCCTCGTAAAGGATCATACTACCGAGCGAAAGGCTCATTTGCACGATAAGCTGAGGCATTACGTTGGGGACTAAGTGCTTAAAGATCTTACGCGATGCCGAATAGCCCATTGCCTCTGCGGCAACCATATATTCCTGCTCGCGAAGCGAGAGTATCTGACCTCTTACCAAGCGAGCAGTACCCGGCCAGGAGATGAAGGTCAAATAAATCATGAGAAGATAGATTCTGTATTTTGCGTCGATGTCCGATGCGTCGAGAATCGTACTGATTATCAGCAAAATCGGTATACCGGGCAGACAGATAAGTATATCGCATAAGCGCATTATTACGTTATCGATCGCACCGCCGAAATAACCCGCGATGCCGCCCATAATAACGCCCAAAACCGTGATGAGGAATACCGCGATAAAGCTTACGATAAGCGAAATGCGTCCGCCGTACATAAGTCTTACGAAGATGTCGTATCCCTCTTTATCGGTGCCGAGAATATGACTTTTCGAGGGAGATGCGAGCTGATTATCGATAATTCTCTTTTCGACAGTCTGCTTAAGCTGATATTCAACGCCGTTTACGGTATAGCTGACGTTTGCGGTTGTGTATTCGACTGTGCCGCTTCTGTCAAGCTCGATTTCGCCCCATTTTCCGTCGTTTTCGTGATAAACGTTGGTTGTCAATACCCTGCCGTTTTCGTCGTATGCGACGTTGCCTTCGGCATCGGTCTGGGTGACAGTATCGGGGATATCGGCAATGAAAAGCGGGCCTACAAAGCTGAAGAGAAACAAGCCGACAACCATAATTAGTCCGACGATAGACAGCTTGGAGCGGAAAAATCGGCGGATGACCATACGCGTCGGCGACATAAGCCTGACGTTTTTGTCAAGAGGCATTTCGGTGTCATCGGTATTCAAGCGTTCTTGATTGTTCAATTGTTCTTCCACGTCATTGCCTCCTTACTCAAGCTTAACTCTCGGGTCAACTATTCCGTACATCAAGTCGGCAAGCAGAACGCCGATAACCGAAAGCAATGCAAGGAACATATTGTAGCCCATAATGAAGGGAATGTCGCCGCTGTTCATCGCGTCAAGCGCAATTTTACCGATACCGTCAAGGTCAAACACCTGCTCGGTGATGATAGCACCCGAAAAGAGCGACGGGAGCAGACCCGCAAGCGAGGTGACCATAGGAATCAAGGTATTACGGAATGCGTGCTTATTGACGACTACCCTCTCCTCCAAGCCCTTTGCGCGCGCGGTACGGATATAGTCGGAGTTCATAACCTCCAACATATTCGTTCTCGTCATTCTCATTCTTGCACCGATAGAAAGAATTACTATCGTGAGAATGGGGATGAAGCAGTGCTTTGCATAGTCGAGCAGGAGGCTCATGCCCGTATACGAGGCGGTCGCGTCGATAAGCTTTGACGACGGGAACCACCCCAATTTAAAGGCAAGCAGGTTTTTGAGCATCTGTCCGAAGAAGAAGGACGGAAGCGAAATACCTATCATTACAAGCACGGTTACGACGTAATCGCGGAAGCTGTATTGATGAGTAGCCGCGGTAATGCCCAAGGGGATAGCGATTAAAAATTCGAAAACGGTTGCGATCAATGCAATTGCGAAGGATATTCCCATATGCTCGAATATTACGTCGGCAACAGGAACGGCGTATTTAAAGCTGATACCCAAATCAAACGTAAGAAGCGATTTGAGCCAATTGAAATAGCCCTTAAGAATTCCGAGGATGCTGTTATCGGTAAGTCCGTAAACCTCGTACATCGCCTCACGCGCCGATTCATCGATCATTGCGCCGCCCTGATTTATCGCCGAGATTTTATCCTCGACGTAATTTACCGGCATTAACCGCACAAGGAAATAGATTATCACAGAAACGCCGAGCAATATCAGGATTGCCATGGCTATTCTTTTTAGAATATATTTAAGCATTTTTGCTTGCTCCGATCAATTTGATCTTATTTCGCATTATTTTGCGAATTCAACCTCCCAGATGCGGTCGAGAGGAGACGAGAAGGGATTGAGCTCGGATTCTGCGGGAAGGCTGTCTGCCGAAATTACCTTGGAGTTGTATGCGTAAAGCACGCTTCTCTGATATACGGGAAGCTCGATACCAAGGTCAAGGATGTGCTTCATAGCGTCCTTATAAAGGCCTGCGCGCACGTTCTGATCGTTGGTTTCGCGTGCCTTTTCGATAAGCTCGCTAAGGTTATCGAGGATTTCGGTTTCCTGAGCGGTACCGCTGGTCTTTAAGTAGTTATAACCCCAAGCGAGGGTCGAGGTTGCGGTAGAATCCTTGTGGTATACCTGATACATATCGGGGTCGAGTGCCGGGGGCCAAGCTGCTGCCCAAACCTCGAGCGAGCCGGTGTTGATCTTAGTAAGTGCCTGAGTATCGCAGGTTACCTCGATCTGCCAGCCAAGGCTGTTAAGAAGGTTAGCCGCGTCGCGGAATACCTTGTAGGTCGGGTGGTCCTGAAGGCTTGCGCCTGCGATGGTGAAGCGGATCTTCAAATCGGGCGAGCCTGCGCTTACGCCTGCCGCGAGCATATACTTTTCGATGTTCTTAATTGCGTATTCCTCGCTCCACGCGCCGATGGGAGGATAATCGAAGCCGTTGTCGTTTGCGTCGCTTCCCTTCGGGTATGCCCAGCTTACCTTCGACATAGGCCAGTAGATCTGGGAAGCGGTACCCGAGCGGTAATAGTCGAGTGCGAGGGTGGTGTTCATTGCGCACATAATAGCCTTACGGATGTTGATATCGTTAACCTTTGCGGCGTTGATACCGATATAACCGTAGCCGAGCTGATCCTCGGTAAGGGTTACGATGCCCTTGGAGGAAAGTGCGCCGAGCTTATCATAGTTTTCGTTGGTGAGTGCGGGAGAGATATAGTGAACGCTTCCGTCCTCGAGAGATGCGATTGCGTTCGAGGAGCTTACGACCTGATAACGGATCTTTTCGATCTTTGCGTTTTCAAGGCCCGAGCCAACGGTGTTGAAGTATTCGTTTGCCTTAAAGTAAACGACGTTGTTGGAGAAAAATTCGCCTTCCTTGGGGCTGTCGCTGTTTTCGGTGTTGGTTGCCTTATATGCGCCTGCGCCCATGGGGAGCTTGATGTTACGGGTGGACTGAATTACCTTGGTCATGAATTCGAAGCTTGCGAATTCAACGCCGAATTTGTTGTTTGCGATATCTACGCCGACCTTACTTCCCTCGCCGTAATAGTGCTGAGGAGCAACGGTAATTGCGAAGTTCCAGATAGCCTTGGGGTCAACGCCGTTGATGGTGATCTGAAGAACGTCGTATTCGTCGGAGTTGGTAACGGTGCCGTCGGAGTTGTGACCCGATGCGATCTTGTAATTGCTGCCGTTAACGGTAACGGTGCTGCCTGCAAGCGAGGTATGTCCGAGAGAAACGATACCCGAAATAGAGGGAACTGCGAGCGAGCCGTCGGTGGATACGTTTTCGTGGAGGATAACTTCCTTAGCCTTTGCCGAAAATTCGGTCTTAAGGGTTGCTGCGGTGGACCAATACTGAAGAATAACGTTTAATTCTCTTGCTATCTTATCGTTATAAACGTAATTGATAGCTGCATCCTTGGAATCGATGCTCGAGGGGTACGCGGGGGTAAGCGATTCGATCTTGGTTCTGTCGGTCTTACCGTCAGCGCCTTCTGCGTACTTAACTTCAACGTAGCCTTCGGTATACATGAAGCGGAATACCTCGTTACCGAATTCGGAGAAGGATGCATAGGGCTCGTCGGTATAGGATTCCTGTGCGGAATCGAAGTCTCTGCCGAGCTCTTCCTTAAAGAGCTTAAGCGCGTATTCGTAGTCCTCTAAAAGGTTCTTATTGGTGATTTCGTCGGGGTTGTTGGAGATAGCAGACTTATAGCCCGAGCTCACAGAATGAGCGTTGATAGCGCTCTTCATTGCGTCGTAGCTTACTTCCTTGGTGGAAGAAGCGTTGAGCTGAGCGTTGAAAAGGTTGATAAGCTCGTTAAGTCTTGCGTCTGCACGCGACTGCGCCTGAGACGCGATAAGGTCGTCGTTGTTATCGCTGCCCGAGCCGATGGTCTGGGTTCTGTAAGCCGAAAGACCTACGATATCGGTCGAGTAAAGGGTGGACGAACCGGTATAAACGGGGTCGAGATATACGTAATAGTTGAAGAGGACGTCCTCCATCGTGAGGGGGTGTCCGTCCGAGAACTTGATGCCGTTCTTAAGAACGAAGGTATAGGTGGTGGTCTTGTTGCTGTTTTCTTTGATTTCGTAATCCTTTACGACAACGGCTTCGTCTTCGCCGTAGGCAACCTCGATGTTGCCGTCAACGTAGTTGGAGCCGAGCATACCGATCTGTGTCATGGCAACGATCGTGCCGTCGTTTGCAGAGGTATAGAAGAAGGGGTTGAACAAGCCGTCGAGCTGTTCTGTCATAATAACGAATGCGTCGGGTTTCTTGTTTTTCTTAGAGCATCCGACGAACATTGTCGCACACATAAGGACGCACATAAGAATTGCGATAATTCTCTTTGTCATGTTTTCACCTTTATATAATTATTTTTTTATTCCGCGATTTTGTTAACCCTGACGGTGTTTCCGTCGACGGTTATTTCAAGAGATTCGACCGCGTCTCCCACGGGAACGCAGGTAATTCCTTCGGTTGTGATCTTATCGGATTCGGTGTTTCCGCACACGAGCGAAAGATCGTATTCCTCGGTACCGAAGTGGGCGCTCGAATCGATTTCGAGGCGGCCGTTGACTATCGAAATATTTTCAAGCGTTGCTTTATCGGACATGTTGCCGGTAAACAAGCCGTATTGGCTGCCCGCCTTACGCAAGCCGCCCTTGATAGTAACTACGGGAGCGTCAAAAGTGACGTCCTTTACAAGTGCAAGCTCGCCGAGCTTTGAAAACAAACCGAAATTGGTTGCATTTGCATCGGTTTGAACCAAGCTTATGTTGGAAAGCTTATGTCCGTTACCGATAATTTTGCCGTTAAAGCTGCTTGAAATCAGCTTCGAGGGCCATTCAAGATTTGAAAAATCCAGATCCGCACAGATTTCGAAATTGACGTCGAAATCGGCATATTCAATAAACTGCTCGGCGGTGTAAATATGATACCATTCGCCCTCGTCCCATTCGGCGTAAAGCTTCAACAGGTTGTTTTCGGAGGTTCCGTTTTCAAGGTTAAGCTTACCGGGATGAAGCAATTTTTCCTCGGTCACGGGTTGGCTTCCCTCTTCGTCGAGATACAAGCACTTAAGCGTATATCCCTTCTTTTCGGGAAATTCGTACATATCGAGCTCGGCTGTGGCTTGATTCCATTTAGGCATCAGGATGTCCGAGCCGTCATTGGGGTTTATCTTGTATTTTCCAAGCTCTTCCTTGGTTTGCAAATCGTAGATAACAACCTCGTATTCGGGTGCCCACGCCGCATAAAGCGTAAGTACCGGCTCATTAGAGGTATAGCTCTTTTCGGGGTCGACCGAAAGGGTGTTTTTTTCAAAATCCCAGCGGTTTTTGTAGGTATATCCGTCCGCGTCTGTTCCCTCGCGTTCGGTGTACCAGCCTGCGAGGAAGTAGCCTGTGTTTGTCGGTGCGTGGGTTCCGCGAGCCTCGTTATCGGGCGAAAGCAGAGGAATTTCGACCATTCCGCCCGAATTCTTTTCCATTTCGGAAATATTGTAGGAATCGGTGATAATCGACACATTCGTATCGAAATACCCTCCGTTAGCGTCAAATCTGACGCTAACGGTATAGTTTTCGGTATCGTATTGCTCGTAAGGGGTCGGTTCCTCGGCGCAAGAGGTCGCAAAAAGCGTCAGCGCAAGAGCAAAAACGAGCAACGCCGCTTTTATTTTATTTTTCATTTATGCCTTTGCTTCCTCCTTTTCCGCCTTACGGTTGCGGTAAACCACAAATCCGACGAATGCCGCCATAACGGCAACGACTATTGCGATTATTCCGCCTGCGCCCTTTTCGTTCGCGGTATCATCGGTGACGTCCTCGATAGGTGCGAGTGCCGCGATACGCTGTTCTGCCGAAACGAGCGACGAATAATTGGATACGAGAGCCATTTGCTCGTAGGTTGCGATCTTATCGTATGCCTTACGTGCCTCCTCGACAGTCTTTTTATCGTCGTAGGTTACGCGCTCGGGGATGCGCTTGATCGCATTGATTGCATCGACCGTTACGTCGTCGGGCGCCGCAGGTCCTTCGATTCTGTAATCGAAATACTGGTCGCAAATAAAGGAATCATAGCCCTCGCCGTTCACGGGAGAAACCATAATGATCTTATTTTCAACGTAGCCGACGTAGTCTTTAAAGTTTGCTCCGTAGAACACGTTGGAGTACATACCGCCCGTCGCGTTCCACATAAAGAAGGGTAAAAGCCCCATAGGCTCGATAACAACCTCTAATCCGTTGTAATCGGTGTAGCTGCCGTAATCACCCGAGCCGGGGATGTGCTGGAGAGAGTTGTAATAATTGGGATCGAATTCCTCTTCGAATATAGGCGAGGTGTAGCTGCCGAATATTACGATTTCGAGCGAATCACAGCCGTAGAACGCCTTATGACCGATAGCCGTTGTGGTATAGGGCATCTTGACGCGCTTGATTTCGCTTCCCGCGAAAGCATAAGAGGTGATTCTTACGGTGTCCTCCGCAAGAACGAATTCCTCGCTTCCGTCACCCGTATAAACGATAAGCTCATAGCCGTTGATATTTTTGAAGTAAAGCGAGCCGTCGATGACCGAAACGTATTCGCTGATTGCGAAATCGTAGGAGGGAACCTCGATTTCACGTCCGTTGATTTCTTCGGTCGCGACAGATACGAAGGGAGCGATACGGCACATCGCGAAGGGGTTATCGCCGATATACTTAAGCGATTCGCCGAGCACAACGGTAAAGGGAGTGAGCTCCTCCTTCATAAAGACGCTGTCACCGAGGGTCAAAGCGCTTGTAAGGTCTGCCTCGGTTATTGCGGTATATGCGAATGCATAGTCGCCGATATTTTTGCTGTATTTAAGGTTTTGAACGTTTGCAAGCGCGCCGCAATATGCAAACGCTGCCTCGCCGATGTCACTTCCCTCTTCGCTCAGCGTAACGTCGATAAGAGAAGCGCTGACAAATGCGTACTGACCGATTTCGGTAGCCGAAATAAGGCTTGCGGTTTCAAGACCGCTTTCCATAAATGCGTATTCGCCGATCTTAACTACATTTTCAAGGTTAATGCCCCTAAGCGACATATCGCCCGCAAATGCATAGGCGGGAATTTCCTGCAATTTATCGGAGATCTTAATATCCTCGAGATATACGCAATAGGAGAACGCGTATTCGCCGATGCTTTCAGCAGAGGAAGCGTCAAGCGTCGTAACGACGGGACCGTGATAGGTGTACACGTAGCCGGTGAAGGAGGTAGCCGAAACCGTCATATTTTCATCAAGGTAAGCGTACAAAACGTCACCCGAAATTGCATAGTCGCCGATTCTTACTGCCTTCGAAAGGTCAATGCTTGCAAGCGACGAGGTGTTATAGAACGCCATTCTGCCGATATCCGCGCCCTCTCCGAGCGTAACGCTTTCGAGACCTGCCGCGTTCATAAACGCGCCCTCTCCGATGATTGCGTTATCGCCGATTTCAAGCGAGGTAAGGGGCGAAACGTACTTGTAAATGAACATCTTCTGTCCGGTAATATTGGTTTCCTCAACCTTAAGAGAATTTGCCATATTAAGGCTGAATGCGTGGTCGCCAATAGTTACGTTATCACCGATAACGACGCTTTCAAGCTTCAAGAGCTCGCTGTAAGTGCCCTCGTTTACGGTTGCGCCGTCGGGAATTATTACAGAGCTTATAAGCGTGAAGGAATATGCGTATTTACCGATATGGGTTTCTGCAGTAAAGGGGAGCGTTTCGGTGATGGAGGTTCCGAAGAAGCCGTAATCGCCGATGTAGCTGAGATTGCCGAGGCTGACGCTTGCAAGTCCTTCGCTTTCGGCAAAGCCGTAGTCCTCTACCCTCTCGACGTTATTCATAACGACAGAGGTTATTTTGGTGTTGTGCGAGAACGCGCCCTTGCCGACGGTCTTGACAGAGTTTTCGGTGAATTCTCCGCTCAAGGTCGGTGCAACCGCGACGAGGGTGCTTCCGTCCGCAGACAAGATCTTGGTTGAATCGACAACCTTGTAAACGCTGTTGCCCGAAGCAATGTTAAATGCGTTTATCTTCGTCGAGCGGAATGCATACGCGCCGATATCCTTAACGTCTGCGCCGATAGTCAGGTTAACGAGCGACGAGCATTCATAGAACATACCCTCGGGAATTACCGCCGAATCCACCGTAAAGTCGGTGAGAGACTGACAGCCCGTGAAGGCATACGCGCCGTATTTTACCTTATCGGATTTGATTTCCACGCTCGAAAGATTCTTACATCCCGCGAACGCATACTGACCGACAGAAAGAAGCGATTCGGGAAGTACGATTTCCTTAAGCTTTTGGTTGCCCGCGAATGCATAATCGGAGATCACGCAAATCGAGCCAAGCTCAAGCGTGCCCGAAAGTGCACAGTTTTCAAATGCGTTTTGGGAGATTATCTTTAGGTTGTTTTCGCTCGAGAAGGTTATCTTCGAAAGCGATACGCAATTGTAGAACGCGCCGTATTCGATCGATTCAAGCGTCGAGGGAAGCACGATTTCTTCAAGTGCGGTGAGGTTTGCGAAGGCGTAGCTGTTTATCTTCTTAACGCCCTCGGGGATTATTACCTTGGTGATGGTGTTATCACCGATAAACCACGCCTTGGAGGTTTCGGCATCGTCGAATTCAAGCTCCTCGGGGGTTTTCATGATGTATTCGAAATTCGAGAACGCGAACTGACCGATTTCGGTAAGTCCGAGCCTTGCGGGAACGTCAACCAAGCCGCCCAAGCCGTAATAATGGGTAAGGATCGAGCCGGTGTTGATATACGGGTCCTTGACCTCAACCGAAACGGTTTCGGAATAATAGGTGCTTTGTCCGTCGAGAAGCACCTTGACGGTGACCGAAGCGAAGCCCTCGGCTACCGCGGTTACGTTACCGTATGCGTCGACGGTGAGGATGTTTTCGTTGCTCGATTCGAATGCAACGCTTGTTTTCTGGGGGAAATATGCATCGAGCGAGTAATTGAGCAATACCTTTTCGGAGGGGTACATCGAAAGTCTGTAATCGCCCTCGAAGAAGCGGATATTGCCGGTATCGCCGATATCCTTGTTTTCGTTTTCGAGTATGTAATACGCCTTTATCGTTTCGTATCCGTCAAGCGAGAATATATCAACGACGGGCTTGTCGTACTTGACGTATCCCTCATCGTTTTCGCCCAAAACGGTGACGTTAAAGGTCACGCTCTTATTGGTTACGGGATCCTGCGCCTTGATTATCGCAACGCCGGGCGCCACGCCGACAACCTTGTTGTTGACGACTCTTGCAACGCTGGGCTTGGAGGAAGCATATTCCAAAAGCTCGGACCATTCGGTGTAGGGATAAACGACAGGCTCGAGGACAAAGGTTTCGTTGGGGCTTATTGTCAAGCCGTCCTCAAGGCTTTCGAAATAGAATTCGGTGAAATCGTCGGGAAGCTCGATTTCGTAGGTCGCATAGTTAAGCGCATAGTCGTAAACGCTTACAACGAAGGTGTTACGGTTGATCGAGTTGTTCTTGATGTCGTAGATATAATCGGTGAGCTCGTAGGTAACCTTGGTGGTGCTGTTTTCCTGAGAATAAACAGGGGTCATATATTGCTCGAAGGTGTTGAGCACAGGAGTCGGGTTACCGTTTTCGTCGGTGCCGTTGCCGACGTAGCCGAGCTGAGAGGACATCGCGTAATGATTGTCGTAAATCATTACGTCCGCATAAAGTCGGTTCTTCTTGAGCGTCTTATCGTACTTGTAGTAGTATTCAACGCCTGTAACGGCAGGTGCCTGAAAGTCGATGGTGATCGGGAATTCGAAAACGTTGTTAAGGTTGGTTTCGAGTCCGCCGTTGCCGTAATCGACGTAGCCGACAAGCTTTACGGTATATTTGGTGTTATTTGCGAGGTTGTATTTTGCGGTATCTGCCGCGTCGAATTCGATTTCGATATTCGAGGGGTAGATCGACGCGCCGCCGTCGCTGTACGACTTGCGCACGTCTGTTTCGGTGTTCTGATAAATGATTTCGCCGGTCACGTCGTTGGTGATGGTGATATCGATTTTCGCAGCGTTACGGAGCAAGCCTGCCCAAACGAAGCGGAGCGAATGTATCGTGCCGACCTGATTGGAAAGTGCAACGAAGTTTTCGTTAGCGGCGATGACCATATCGTCGGGATCCTGAAGGAAATAATAGGAGCCGAGATAGCTTACGTAGTCGTCGCTGACACCGCCGACGGGGCGTGTGGGGTATGCATCCGCCATCACCTTGTCCTCAAAATCGATGCCGTCGTCAAGCTCGTCTGCGTTGGTGTCGTAATAGGTAAGGTCGAACAGAGGAGCGACCGTCCAATCGCCGTAGAACGCAAGGTAAGGAACCGAAAGGTCGATTTCGGTGCCCGATTCGGCGGTAAGGGTGATATAGCCTTCAACGTACATACCGTTTTCAAAGCTGTTATCGAGATATTCCTTATCCGAATCGGAAAGCGTGAGCGTTACGGTAACGTAAGCGGTCTCGCCCGCTTCAACAGTCACCTTGCCCTTCTTGATCGTGCCGTTGGAAACCGATACGTCGATGGTCGCGCCGTTAAGGATATACGCTTCCTCGGTAACGGTGGTTTCGCCCGCATTGGTCTTGGTTTCGCTGACACCCTCGGTCATAACGTATGCGCCGACCGAATAGGTAAGCTTTTCGTCGCCGAAGTTGTTGAGGTTGAAGCTCATTTCGTAAACGCCGCTTCTTTCGGGGTCGTCGCCGAGCTCGAGCTTCGATTTATCCATCGGATTGCCGTTTTTATCAAAGGTGGTTATGTATGCGGGGGTATTTACCGCATCGAGCAGGTTAGCAAGACCTGCGCCCTGCTTTCTTACCGAGTAAGGAAGCCCGTTTTTACCGAGTGCAACGTCTGCGGTCGACATAAGAAGCGAATTTACCATCGCGTTGACCTTGACGTTATCGTTTGCGATTCCTTCGAAGTTTTCAAAGACGTACTGTCTTAAAAGAACGACCACGCCCGACATATTGGGGCAAGCCATCGAGGTACCCGAAAGACGGTCGTAGCCGCCGCCGGTGACCGAAGAAAGAATACTTCCGCCGTGACCGGTGATTTCGGGCTTGATTCTGAGGTCGGGAGTGGGGCCCCAAGAGGAGAAGTCGGAAATGAAGGGACCCGAGGTCTGGCTTCTTGCGATGGTTATTTTACCGTTCGACTTTGCCAAAAGCTCGCCGTCGTTCTGCGAAATCGAGCAGACCGCCAAATCCGCGTCGCCGACGTTCATTTTGATATCGCCCGAAACGTTGTTATAGATAATAATGCCCGCCGCGCCCTGCTGCTTTGCGATGAGCGCCTTTTCCTCGAAGGTGTTCGAGCCTCTTCTTACGAGCGCGATTTTTCCGCTTACGTCAATGCCGGTATAGTCGGCGCTTCTGCCGACGCCGGGGATTACGATATATTCGATATTAGCCGATTCGTTATCGCCGAGCAAGGTATCGAAGAAGCTCTTTTCCTCGCCCGAGGTGTTGGTTGCTTCAACGAAGTAGATTATGGTAGAACCGTATTTGATGTAAGGAGTTTCGACACCGCTGATCGATGCAACCGAGAGCACGCCTTCGTAGGTAGAGGGCGAGCCGACCGTGCCGGTATCGGGGTTGGAGGTAAGACCGAGGTTACCGTTTGCTTCGGAGCCGTATGCCGAGGAGTAGCTGTTGGATGCCGCAACGACCATGCTTATGCCCGAATTGCGGATTCTGTCGTAAATTCCGTTTACCTTTTCCTCGTCGGTCTCACGCGAAAAGCCGCAGGCTGTACCGATCGACATATTGATAACGTCAACGCCGAGCACAACGCAGTCCTCGAGCGCCGAAAGTATCCAAGCGGTTCTCGCGGTATCCATAACGTCGGAGAAGATCTTCATCGAAACGAGCTGTGCGTTGGGTGCAACGCCGCGAATAACGTCGTCGTTACCGACGATAACGCCCGAAACGTGGGTACCGTGGTTATTATGAGTCGAATAAACGTCGGGGTCGTTATCGGCATAGTCGTAGCCGAAGGGGACCTTATCGTTTATATAAACGTCGTCAACGGTAAGACCGTTAGCGAGCTTGTACGCGCTTGTATCGCCGACAAGGCTTGCGACCTCATCGTAGGTAAGGCCCAATTTATTCGAAGTGAAATTGTTCGGAGAAAATGCGGTGTGATTGGAGTCGAGACCGGTGTCAAGAACTGCAACAACGATGCCCGAGCCGTCAAAGCCGACGTCGGAGGTGTTGAAAATACCTGTATCGAAAACGTTAACCTCGTTTTCGACAAGCTTGGTGTCGCAGGTGTTGTATGCCTCGCCGACGATGATATTGCTTCCGTCGCCGAGCGTGCGCGCCATGGTTTCGAAGTCGCCCGCCTTGATGACAAGCTCAAAGCCGCAAAGAACGGTATCGTATTCCTCGCCGAGTGCATATTGAACACCCTTTCCGTTGAGGAGCGAAAGCATTCTCGCCTTTTCGTTTGCAAGCGTCTGACGCACGAGCTTGGCAGAATCGCTCGTCTTTGCGAATTCGCCTATCGACATGGTCTTGTCGCTGTTTTCGTAAACGTCCATAACGGTTGCCGAATCGACGGTAACGATAACCGAGATTTCCTGATCGTCGGCAATACCGTCGGGTAGCTTGAACATCACGTTATTGTTGAGGTATTGAGTATAGTCGTGCTTAATGTTATCGAGCCTTTGAATAAAAGATTCATCGTTTTCCAAGGCATCGACGCTAAGCGACGAGCTACGCGCAAAGGGGAGCAGAATTGTGCCCGCCAAAAGCACAGGGACCATAGCGGCCGCGAGAAGCGCCCTTCCCTTTTGGACAAAAGAGTGTTTTTTCATCGATTTTCTCCTTATTTTCGCAAACGGTAATTGTTTCTACAAATTAAATATATGTATTCGATACATTGTACTATATAATTTGTCAAAATACAATGTCTTTTTTGTGAAAAAACTTTGTTTTTGGCAAGTTTTTGCGGTTTTTTATTTTTTCTTTACTTTTTCCGACGCGTGTGATATACTCAAAATATCATTTAAACGGAGAAACAACATGAGAAAAACCGTTTTTAAGCAAAATTCGAATAACATAAGGCGCGTTTATAATTGGATAACGGCAATATCCCTGCTTATCGCGGGCGCTTGTCTTATAGCGGGCAGCCTTCATATTTATTTCGGGCTCGGCGAATACAGCCGCGAGGCGGTAAGCGATGCTTTTTCGCTTTATTCCCTGCCGATTTTCATCTGCCTCGCTTTGGCTTTACTCGGCGTGATTTGGGAAATTTTCGCACCGACGGAGGAACCGCTCGTTAAGTCGGACGCCTATGGCATACTGCTTAGCAGGCTGAAGGCAAAAAAGGATATTACTTCGAACCGCGGCATCGCTTATCTGGTCGAAAAAGAGGAAAAAAGCCGTAAAACGCGCAGTTTTATTTTATCGGCTGTGCTTTTGATTTCGGCATTGCTGTTTTTGTCCTACGTATTCGTTCAAAAGCATTGGGAAAACGGAGAGCTTATCACCCAATCGGTAATAAAAGCATCGATCGTTTTGGGCATCCTTTCGCTTCTTCCGATAAGCCTTGCAACCATTTTTTCGCATTTGGACAAGAAAAGCGTCATTCGCGAAATCGAGATTTTAAAAACGCTTGAAAACAAGGAAAATCCCGACGAAACCGTTGTAAAAAGCGATGCTCGCAGGGTGAAAATCGTTCGTATTTGCCTAATCGTTTTGGCATTGATTTTTATCGTTTTCGGCATTTTCGCCGACGGAACCGCCGACGTTCTCGCAAAGGCGAAGGCGATTTGTACCGAATGTGTGGGATTGGGGTGACGGCATGAAATTTACCGAAAAAATCAAAAGAATTATGCCGTCGAAGCGCAAGCTCGCACAGCTTTATTTCGCACTGTTGTTCAACGCCCATCTCAAGGGCTTTATCAGCGGCAATATCTACAAGGGCAGCACAAAAAATCTTTGCGCACCCGGCATCAATTGCTATTCCTGCCCCGGCGCGATTGCCGCCTGTCCGATAGGCTCGCTTCAGGGCTCGTTTTCGTCGGCAAACAAAGGAACACTGTTTTACGTAGGCGGCATTTTATTGCTTTATTGCATCATCTTCGGACGCACGATTTGCGGCTGGCTTTGCCCGTTCGGATTTATACAGGAGCTCTTTTACAAGCTCAAAACCCCCAAGGTCAAAAAGAGCAGATTCACGCGTATTTTGTCGTATTTGAAGTATGTTTTCCTCGTATTTTTCGTATTTATCATCCCGATAACATACGCATTCAGGAATCTGCTTCCGCTTCCCGCATTTTGTAAGTACATCTGCCCCGCAGGCACTTTCGAAGGTGGCGTCGGACTGCTGTCGAACCCCTCGAACGAGTCATTCTTCGGTATGCTCGGTCCGCTTTTCACCTGGAAGTTCGCGCTTATGGTCAGCATACTCGTCGGCTGTGTTTTTATCTTCCGACTTTTTTGCCGATTTATTTGTCCGTTGGGCGCACTTTACGGTCTTTTCAACCGTTTTTCGCTTCTCGGCGTCAACGTTGAGCTTACGAAATGCACACATTGTCAAAAGTGTGTCAACAGCTGTAAAATGGACATAAATTCGGTCGGTGATACCGAATGTATCGGATGCGGAGAATGTATAAGCGTCTGCCCGACAAAGGCGATCTCCTTTAAGGGCTCGAAGATATTTATCCGCGAAAGCGAAATCGCATTTCTTGGCGATCAGCCTACCGAAAAAACCAAAAAGCGACGCTTGATAACACGCACGATTTCAACTCTTTTGGCGCTTTCGGTGCTTGTTTCGGCATTTGTATATTATTGGTTTGACGACAGCGGAAACGCCGAATTACCGCCGATTATTTCTGAAGAAGAAAGCGACGCAAGCGGCGAGGAGCTTCCCGATTACGGCTCCGAAGTCGGTAACCGCTGTTACGGCGCAGAGCTGAAAATTGTTGACGAATCGGGCATTCTCGACTCAACCGTCAACCCCGTAAAATCGGACAAAATAACCGTCATCAATTTCTGGGGAACCTGGTGCACCCCTTGTGTTAACGAGCTTCCCTTTTTCGACCAAATCGCAAGCGAGTATGCAGATTCCGTTACCGTAATCGCGGTTCACACCGAGGCTGTCGCAGACACGGCGCCCGCATTTATCGAGACCAACTATAAGGACAGCGGCATCATCTTCGCCTGCGACGGAGCCAACGAATTTTACTATTCCACGCTCGGCGGCAAGGGCGCATATCCCTACACCGTGATTCTCGACGAAAATGGTGTTATCGCAAGCATCCACCTTTCGTCGGTCGATTACGAAACCTTAAAATCGGATATCGATTCGCTTCTCGACTAATAAGAAAACCGCGAAGGTTAATTCCTCCGCGGTTTTTTGCATATAAAAAAGAGGCAGAAGCGCCCCAACGTATTCAGTATAACACATCAAAATCAAAATGTCAACATTATATTGTGCACAATGCGCAGTTTCTGTCATTTGAATAAATTTTAATAGTTAATTTTGTATAATTCGTGTATTGTAATAGCTTGAAATGTGTGTTATTATAAAGACACAGAAAGGGTGAGTCCAATGAACACTCAGTAAAGAGCAATTAGGTCTCTTAAGAATATTTTCCAAAAGACTTTGATTTTTAAAAATGAGTTTAGCCGAAGATACGTACCGACACGAAGCAAACACTTTGACTGTTGAATAGAGTAAGAATACGAGAAGTACGAGAGTAAGAGAAGAATTGTTCCGTAAGGTCCGAAATATTTAGCTGGCCGCCAAACCACAACCTTTGATCTGTTACGGTAAAAGCCCAAGGAGTCCCGCATACGGGATAAAAGTTTAAATTGCGGCAGGTGATCGGGGCAGATATTTAAAGGTAAAACGCTAAGAATTGAGAGGTTAAATGGATGTTGGATATCAAGAACGAAAATAAATAGCCCTTGGTTGTAATTATAGATTATGCAACCAAGGGTTATTTTTTTATTCTCATTTCCCTGCGCTTGATGTGTGCGGTGCGCGGTGCGGTGCGCGGTGCGGTGCGCAGTGTGTGCGGTTGCGTGCGGTGCGTGGTGTGGCGTGAGTGTGTGCGGTGCGCGGTGCGCGTGTGCGGTGCGTGGTGTGTGTTGCGTGAGTGTGTGCGGTTGCGCGTAGTGTGCGTGGTGCGGTGAGTGTGTGCGTGGTGCGTGGTGCGGTGCAAAAAATACTAAGACATAATGGATGAACGGAAGTTTTGCAAAATTAGCGGTAAAATGAAATTAGCCACCACATTTTTGTGGTGGCTTTTGATATGCGAGAACAAAGAAAAGCCCCGCGCGAGGCGGGGCGAGGATTACTTGATATATTCTGCAAGATCATACTTGTTCAGATACTTATAGAAATACTCCATGTAATATTTTTTGTTCTCCTCAAAGTCCTTCCATACAACAGATATAAGGTGATATGCTTCCGCAATATATTTTTTACATTCCTCAACATTACCAAGCTTTTTATAGCAAGCGGCAATGCACTGAAGAAAACTCCAATGGAACGTTTGCATCCCTTCCCAAAGATATTGTTCTGGAGGATTATCATAGTAGTCTGTCAAAAGGAACGTGGTAAGCACATGAAGTCCTTTCTGATAGCATTTCAAAGCTTCGGGAATATAATCATCGGATGTGTAATCGCGGAACTTAACATCGGGATCCTGATCCATAAAGAACCATGCGTTGCCTTCCTCCATACAAGCTTGGTATAAGCCTTGCAGATGATGGCATCTCGACATAGTCGCTCCATTGAGTTTATCTCTTCCGGACAACCGAAAAGCAAATGCCCAATCACGAAGATCATATTCACGAGGAAGGGATTCCAATACAGATTT
>JAZRGS010000066.1:0-12295 GCA_045644305.1 Eubacteriales bacterium
TTTTTGACTATGTTGCGGGGTGAAGCGGGAGGTCAAAACCGTTTTCTCACTGTGGTGCATCGCCCAGGTTTTTTTTGTTTCTATTTGACCTTTTTTAAGCGTCTGATGAGATATACCACTGCACAGCATACGGCTGTATAAATGAGCATATAGGGGATGTAATGATCCTCGTATGCGGCGTTGATAAACAGCGTGGGAGGGAAGAGGTGCTGAATCGGTCGGATATTGCGGTAGTCGTAAAATACGGGGCAGATGACCATCATAACCGTGATAAGCACGGGGATGATCGATGCGAAAAGCCTCATCGACGAGAACAGCTGCAACAAGAGAAGCGCAAAGCTTGCGGCTGCTATCGAATAAAGAAGCATATAAATGATATCGAGCAGGATATTCACCGAAAGCCCCGAAACTGCAAGTGCGAGAAGCACGACCGCGCCGACGTTGAGTATTGCGATCAAAATGCATCCGAACGCGACGTAAATGCGTCGGTTTTCGGGAACCCAAGCAAAGGTTCCGTTTATCTGGTCCTGCATAAAGAAGAGGACCGCCGCCAATCCCGCAAGCATCGCAACGACCGCTAAAAGTCCGCGAATCGGTGCGGTGATGTAATCGGTTTCGGGCATCGTTTCGCTTAATTCGCCAGCGGTGTCATAAACGAAAAGGTTTGTCGAATATTCGCTGTTGTCGAAATAGGCAATGAGCTGTTCGTCGGTCAGCGAGCTTAAAACCTCGGAGTTTGCGCGGGCAAAATTGACGTAATAGGCTTTCGTAGCATAATGCTGAAGCGAAAACGCAAGCTTTTCCTGCGCGAGCCTTAAAAGAACGGTTTGTTCGCGTTCGACGACCGTAACGATAGGCTCTTCGGTTTCGCCGACGATAGAAAATTCGTTGATTTTTTCCTGCATCCCGTCCGAGAAAATCCAAGCCGCGTCAGCCTCGCCGTTGCGGACCATATCGGTCGCCTTGACGGGATCGTCGATATAAACAAACTGCAAAAGCGAGTTGTTTGAGAGTAGCTTTTCGACGATTTCCTGCGAAATTTCATCGTCCTTGTCGGTTTCGGAAAGCAGAATCGTTAAAAATCCGCTGTCGAGCTTGGAAATAAGCCCTATCGAGAAGATGACGATGGGGATGATAAGCAAGATCGCGATAAAGGAGGGCTTTTTATAAAGCCTTTTGTTGAGCATTAAGAACCATTTACAAAGCTTTTTCATGGCTTAACCCTCCCTAATCGATTGAGTTTTACGAGTGCGGATATAAACCGCAAGCAGGTAAAAGGCAATGCCGAATAAAAGATTTGCGAACAACGCCAAGAGGTTTGTTTCCTTTACAAATGCGTTTGCGAGGCAAGCCCTTGCAAGCCCTGTCGGGAAGACAAATTGGATTGCTTGAATGATTTCGGGGAATGAGTAGATGGGGTAGAAGCAGCCCGAAATATAGCAAAGCGAAAGCGTTGTGAAAAAGTGCAGCAAAACGCCGCTTACTGTGTTTGACGTGAGTTCAAACAGCATTATATTGAACGCCGAGAGCATCAAAAGAACCGGTATCAAATAAAGCAAAAACGCGAAAAATTCCTTTACCGGAATTAAATCGGGGGATATGATGAACACCGACGTTAAAAGCAAAGCCACTATTAAAACGAGGCAGAGAAGCGAGAGGAAGTGCGCGATCCATTCGCACAAAAGCTGCTTTTTATAGGAAAATCCTTTCGAAAGCAGAAGCGTGTTTAGCGAGTCGTCCTTGCGGCAATAGATGGTGACGAAGGGAAGTCCCGCGAGCATCAAAAAGACGATCGAAAGACCGCAAATATAATATTCGACCATCGAAAGACCGCTCGAAATGCCCAAGACGTCGACGGTAATCATATCGCCGCGGCTTAGGATGAGGTCGACGTAGGCAAGCGAGATTTCAAATTGCAAATCGCCCGCAAGCTCGCCGATTCCTTGGTCGTAAGCGGCATCGCCGATGCCGTTCGTGCCCTTTTGGGTATCAACCGCCATTTCGATAATGGCACTTGTTATTTCGTTTTTGAACATTGTTACAAGTCCGCTTGCACCGGGAGTTGTAACGAATCTTATAGGCTCTAAATCGCCTGAGATAGCGCCCTCGACAAAGCCCGAGGGAAGGTTAACGTATGCGGTAAGTATGCCGTTTGAGAGCTTTTCGATGGCCTCGTCTTCTTCCATGTGGACGAATTCCATAGTGAACCTTGTATCATCAAATGCTTGAACTGCCGCCAAGCCCCATTTGAGATATTCGTTCTCCATATCGCCTGTGATGCCGATGATAAACACCGTGTTTTCGTCGCTGTTTTGGTAATTTCCGATAAGCGTAACCAGCGCGACGCCGATGCCTGCGGCAAGTATGAGCGTGACCAAAAGGATGGATACGAAGACCTTCGAAACCCGTTTGCATTGTAATTTAAAATATGATTTCATATTAAAAGCTGCGGATGAGTAATTCCGGGTCTCCTTCGTATGTAAACGGCGTTGCCTTGCCGTTTTTGATGATGTACCATTCGTCACAAAGCTCCAATTCCATAACGTCGTGGGTGACGAGGAGGCAGATTCCGCCTTCGGCTACATGTCTTTTGACATATTCAAAAATACGCTGCTTGCAGGAAATGTCAAGCGCCGCCATGGCTTCGTCAAGAAGCAAAATTTTAGGCTTGTTAGCTACGGCACAGCCGATAGAAAGGCGCTTTTTCATACCGCCGCTCATTTTCGAAACCGCGACGTTTAAAAATTCATCGATGCCGAGCATTTTGAGTACGCCGTCAGTGAGCTCGCTCTGCATCGCTTCCTTCGAATACCAAAGCGAGAGGTTGTCCTTTGCGGTAAGCTCCTCGATAAGCGGTGTGCCCTGAGGGATGTAACCGACAAGACGAGACCTGTCCTTAGGAGATGCAAAAAGGTTTTTGCCGTCGCAGATGAATTCGCCCGCGTCGGCAGGCTGGATTCCCGCAAGGATCGATAACAGCGTCGATTTGCCGCAGCCGTTGCCGCCGAGAACGCCTACGCATTTGCCTGACGAGACGGTAAAATCGATGCCCTTTAATACCTCTTTTTTGCCGTATTTCTTTTGTATGCCTTGAATCTTGATTTCCATATTACACCGATATAAACGGCGCTGATATTTCACAGCGCCGATTATTATTTATTAAGTATTAACCCCAGTTTTCTTCTACGTTGTAGCCGTAGTCATAATTGGGAACCGAGGAGGAAGAGGAGCCGCCGAAGATGTCGTCAACGTCGAGTGCGCTGCCGAGGAGGCTGCCGATGTCGAAGCCGCCTTCTTCAATGCCTTCGATTGCTTCTTCAACCATTTCCACGATATCATCGTCTACGTTGCCCTTCTTGAGAGCCTTAACGATCTTGTTGAAGTCGAGCTCTTCGAAGAAATCAGCAACTTCTTCAAGTTCGTAGGTCTTCTTATCGGAAGGAATCTTGACGCCGTCGCCCTTGCCGGTGCTGTACTTGATGGTTACGCCTGCGTAGAATTCATCCTTCTGGAGGATATTGATTTCTACCGAGCCCTTTTCAAGACCTGCATCGAATACGAGCTCAACATCGTTTGCGAGAAGCGATGCGATGTTAGCGCCGCCCAAGATGGAGGAAATGGTGTTATTGGGACAGATGGTTACGGTACCCTTGATTTCGCCCTCGGTGAGCGCATCGGTATCGAACTTATCGAGCTTGATGGTGCAGATCGAAAGGTTGAGGCCTTCGCCTGCTGCGGAGATCTTGAATTCGCCGGTGATTACGCCGTCGTTATCCTTGCCTTCGCCGGTGATCTTCATGCCGCTTGCTTCAAGCTTGAACGCAAACTTGTTGCCCTTGTGAGGCATTACGTAGGAGAATACGGTTACGTTTTCTTCGCCTGCGGGAACCTTGATTTCGCGACCAACGATTTCGTGGTTGCCGTCGATGTAGTCAACGATTACACAAACAACGCCGTTTTCGGTGATAGCGTCCTTTTCAGCCTTGAGGCCTTCGAGGGTCATGTCGATCATCGAAATGAAGGAGTCGTATGCTTCGTCAGCGTCGAGTTCGCCTACGAACTCGGAAAGCGATTCCTGCTTCTTAACTGCGTCGATGACGTCGTTAAGAATGCCCTTGATTTCCTTGTCTTCCTTTGCTTCTTCAAGAACTGCGATGCCGATGTCAAGAACGGTATCCTGCTTGATCTTGATCTTGGAAGCGGTCACCTTCTGTTCGATATCGCCTGCCTTGATGGTTTCCTTATCCTCGGAAACGTCATCGATCTGGTCGATAGCGAGCTTCAAGTACTTGTCGAGAAGCTTGTTGATCTTTGCTTCAGAGGGGAGCGCCTTTGCGAGGTCAGCAACCATATCGAGGCTGAATTCTTCGGGGAGCGCGATTTCACCGGTGGTGAGATATTTGTCGCTGAGGTTGAGCAAGCCAACGAATGCCTGCTTGCCTGCAACGTCGATGATTGCTTCTACGTTGATAAGGTCGTTGTTACCGAGGGTAACGCCGAAGTTGGTGGAAGCAGCGTCCTTCTTAACGTTGGTGGACATGAACATGCCGAGGTTGCTGAGCCACTTAAGATCCATATCGGTTGCATCTTCAAGTGCCTTGATAGCATCCTTGGAGAGCTCGAGATCAACTTCAACCTCTGCACCGTAGTTCATATCAACTACGTCAAGGAGACTGCCGTAGATCGAGGAGCCTGCGTCAACGATGTTTTCAACCGTCTTTTCTTCAACGTACTGAACGTACGCTTCATCGGAGCCGAAGAGCTTAACAAAGAAGCCAACGATGCCGGAAAGGTTAAATACAATGAGAAGCGCGAGGAGAACGGCTACGCCGCCGATCCAGAATTTGGTGTGTTTCTTGAGCGATTCTCTTACCTTGGGAACGATGTTATTGAAATCGAATTTGCCTTTTCCTTCGGTTGCAGCTTCGGTTTCGGGAACAGCTTCGTTAACAACGGTTTCTTCGGTTGCAGCTTCGGTTGCAACTTCGGAAAGATCAGCGCCACATTCGGGGCAGAACTGAGAATCGTCAGCGATTTGATTGTTGCAGTTTTTGCAAATCATTACTGTACCTATGGCATTAGTGCCATTTATCCTTTCTTAAAATAACTATAATATAGTTTATTACATTATATCACTAATAAATTGTTTTAGCAATAGTTTTTTAATAATTTATTAAAGTGAATCAGAATCTGACTGAATAAATTACGTACCCCGATGAGAAGAGGGTATCGTGCGAGAAGAACTGTTCATAAAGATCGTCGTAATGCTCTTCGCAGAACTCGAGCACTTCGCGCGCGAGCTTGCTGTCAGGCTCCTCACGCAGGATGCGCTTGAAGTCATTCGGGATAAAGCTGAACCACATTTCAAAAAGCGCCTTTTTGTCGCGGCGTGACATATCTGCTGTGTTTATTCCGTAGCGCTCGAGGCAAATCGATTTAGGTTCCAGCTTGCTGACGTAGAAGTATACCTGCCTTCCCGTGTAACGGTATCCGCTATATTTGTCTTTAAGGTAAAACGATTGGAATTTTTTGAAATATCCCTCTTTGTCAGGGTATGCAAACACCGCACCGTCATCAACATCGCGTACTATCATTACGGCGTCGTCGTTAAGGAAACTGTGTATCGCTGAAAGCACCTTGAAGGGCTTTTTGAAGTCCATAATCGCCATACTGAGGCAAACAAAATCGATACCGTCGACGCCTGCACTATCAAGGCATTCCTCGAGCTGTGACTCGAAATCGTCGCTTTCAAACTGCACCTTGAAGAAGCTGATGTCCTCGCCGTTATTTATTGCGTTTCCTTCGTTGAGTATATCTTCGCTGTAGGTCAGCGCGATGACCTTTGATACTTCGGGATAATTAAAGCGCGAATACGCTCCCTCGACGTTAAGCACGTTCACATCGAGACATACGGCGTTCTTCTTGCCCTGAAGTAATCTTTGGACGATGGGGGATTCATAGCGTGAGAGCAACTTATCTTCGGTTCGGAGACGGTGCTTTTCCTGTTCGTCTTCGTCAGTGTAATAGCGGACGTCATCTTGACGGTCGGAAAGTATATTTTTATCGGTCGACACTTTAACGCCGTTAAGCATCGAGATAAGCTTTTTCATCGATGCGTTGAAGTATTCTCGGCTTACCTGAACGCCGTTGAAGAAGGGGAGTGCTTGCAGCGACGGGGGAAGCTCTTGGGGGAATGAAAAACCTTGCAGCATAAGCGGAATGATGTTTTTCTTAAGCTTGATCGCGTGCTCTGCCTCGAGTCTGAGCCAGTCATTTTCCTCCTGGCAACGGCAAAGCGAATCGGGCGGGAGCACGAGCACAAAGTTTTCTGATTTTTCGATAGCTTCGTAAAGCGCGACGTTGAAAGGGCCCGAGTGCAGTTCCTCAAGGTCCAAAAACGCAGAGATTCCAACATTTTGCAGATGCTCGTAAAGCAGGCGAGCCATTGCGTAGCCGCCCTCTCGGCGATAACTGATAAAAACGTCCATTATGTCTTCCTCCGATAACTCATTTTGTAGCAGGGTACATCGAGCACGCCGGGGTATTCCTCGGTTATTTCAAAGCCCAGCCGTTGATAAAGACGCCAAGCTCCCGAGTTCGCTTTTACGCATTCGAGACGGCAGAGCTCGGTATCCTTCAGTATTTCGTTTAAAAGCGTTGCCGCGATACCGCGCTTGCGGTAGTTTGGGTCGACTGCGATATTTGCGAGATAGAGTCCATCCTCGAGTTTAGCCATTTCGGCGTAGTATGCAAGGAATATCTCGTGAGTGCGCTTATCGCTTTTGATGCCCGTATTTTCAAACGCTTTTTCTATCACCGATTCCTCTTCGTTGAAGGGGCACTGCTTTGTGACTGCCGCCGCGGCAATATCGCCGTTTGGCATAACCGCTACGGTGACGTTATTCATATTGTACAGCGTGTCGAGCTTTGTCATTTCGGCGATGACCCTTTTGCCGTCTTCGATGCTGTCGAACCAGTAGGGATAGATATAATCGTCGGAAAGATAGATGAGCTTGCCGACCTGAAGCAGGTCGTCGTCTGCCCTGAGCCTTCTCACCGTGACACTTTCGTCGCAGTGAGGGAGGATGCCAATTTCCTTGGTCATATAATTCTGGAAGGCTATATATTCGTCTTTGGTCAGAATATTGGGATACGAGAGAATTTTAAGCTCGAGATCCTCGTCGCCGAGGTGGTATTTGGCCTGAATATGGTGATGCGGATTCATCAAAAATCCGTTGCGCTTATAAAAACCGTATCTTCGCTTGGTGATATCGTCAACCGGCGGTTCGATTTCAAGTAAAACGGTCTTGCCTTTTTGCATTAACAGCGAAAGCGCGTTTGCGCCTAAGCCGCGGTTGCGAAGCTCGGGCAGGGTGGTAAAGTGCTCGAGATATATAAAACTGTCGGTTTCCCAGTAAAGCATTATGCCTGAAAACACACCATCGTCCATAATGAAATCGACATGGTAGTCCTCTTTTGCGAGCACGCGTGCCTGCTCGGCGCTGTCGCGGCGTTCTTCGCGCGGGAACGATGCTTCATAAAGAGAAAATGCCTTCGGGAAAAGCGATTTGTTGCTTTCGGAAAGTCTTTCGAGATACATAAAAACACTCCCTTTTTTGGGTTGGCACGAGGAAATAAGCGGCTTATAGCCTTAATTAATTCATTATATCCCATAATACGGCAAAAGTCAACATGAAGCCTTGGGTGATTTATCACTGCGAAACATCGGCCTTTGCCGTTGGGACAAAAAAGGGCTGCCGCGTGTTCGCGGCAACCCAAAGCGGTCGCTTATTCTACGTTGGCACCGAAGCGTTTGATTTTTTTAGTGGTGGTCTTTTCGAAGGGTTCCCAAACGGTTTCGGTGATAGTGATTTTTTTATAGGTCGGGAGCTTATCGTTGAGCGCCGAGACAACCTTTGAAATTTCGATAAGAATATCGTCGTTTGTGGGCTCGGTTTCACCGTACTGCTCCTTGATCTTTTCGATGCAGGGGAATATCTTCGCCTTTATTGCCGTGCCGCCCTTTGTATTTTCAACGCCGAGGACGAGCGATTCCGAAACGAAGGGGTGCTCGGTGAGTCGTTCCTCGAGCTCCTCGGGATAGATGTTTTTGCCGTTTTGAGCGACAATGACATTTTTGCATCTGCCCGTGATATAAAGGAAGCCGTCCGAATCGAATCTGCCCAAGTCGCCCGTGTGGAAGTAACCGCCGCGCATAACTTGAGCGGTAGCCTCCTCGTCGTTGTAATAACCGAGCATTACGTTATCGCCCTTTGCGACGATTTCGCCGACGCCTTCGTCGTTGGGGTTTTCGATCTTGATTTCAACGCCGTGAATCGGAAGTCCGACAGCGTTGGGGTTCATATAAAAATCGTTGTTACCCGCTATAAGAGGCGAGGTTTCGGTTAAGCCGTAGCCCTGATATGTGGTGATGCCAAGCGCCAAGAAGGTTTCAATGATTTCGGGCTTGATGGGAGCCGCGCCGACGATGAGCAGGCGCAATTTTCCGCCGAGATTCTTTTTAACCTTGCGCTTTACAACCACACGGATAAGTGCGGGAAGCGATTCGATGATATCCTTTAAGGGAGTGCCCTCGGGCGGAAGCATCTTTGCGGGGAGCGATTTGCGGATGTTCGATTCGATACGATTGAGAATGAATTCAAGTAGAAGCGGAACGACTATAAGCACGCTCGGGCTGTATTCGGCGATGTTTTTGGCAACCTGACGCAGACCGTCCGCGTAAGAAATGCAGGAACCGCCCGAAAGAAGCAAAAGATGTCCGAGTGTCGTTTCGTAGGTATGGTGCAGGGGAAGAACCGACAAGGAGTGAAGGGTCTTATCGACCTTGACCATCTGTGCGGTCTGGTTGATATTACTGCAAATGTTCTTCTGCGAAAGGCAGACGCCCTTTGAATTTCCGGTTGTGCCGGAGGTGAAAATGAGGATGCTCATTTCTTCGTTATCGATATTCATTTTGTCGATAGTGGTAAGTCCCTCGGAATAGAGCTTCGCGCCGGTTTTAATAAGCGCAATGAAGGAATCTACCGTTATATCGGACTTTTTGCTGTTTGCGATTGCGTAGCTTTCGATCGAGCCGTCAAGCGCAAGCTTCGACAAAATGTCGCCGTCGGCAAAGACCGCAAAGCATTCAGCCTCGTTGATGAAGTTTAAAATATCGGCGGCATCGAGCTCCTTATCGATGGGCACAGCAACGCCGACGGTTGCCGCCGCGAGGTAGGAAAGTATCCAATTATAGCTGTTTGCGCCGGTAACGGCGATTCGCTTGCCCATATATCCGCGCTTGATAAATGCGGTGCAGAGCGCTCTGTACTCGCGCGCGAATTCGGCATAGGTTGTTTTTCTGTCGCGGAGATGAAAAGCGATTAATCTGCCGTAAAGCGATTCACTTTGATAAACGAGATGACGGAAGTCGTTTACGGGGTTGATTTTGTGCTTTTTTTGGAGGAATTCTTCGTAAATAGTCATAATTGCCTCATTATTTTACAGGATGATTTATTATACTACAATCTCGTGATAATTTCAATAGCTATTTGAAATAATTCTAAAAATGTTCACATCTAATTTCGAAAACCATTTGCAAAAAATATTCCACTTGATTTTGCGAAAGGTTTATAGTAAAATATTTTTGAGGTGAGATTATGATTTTTGAAAAAGAGCATCTTGATATTTTTGAAGATTATTTTGATATAAAAAAGGAAGATTTTTGCAGTGAATGCGATTATGAAGCAGAGCTTTGCGAGCGCATAAAGGGTTATTCGCAAAAAATCGTTTCGATGCTTCCTAACGTAAAAACCGAGGTAAGCGAAATGCTGGAGCTTTTTTCGCTTATCGATGAATTAAAGCGCGATCGATACCTTGAAGCCTTTCTTTCTTGGGTGGCGGAAACCAAGAGACACGATTTTTCGATGCATCCCGTGCACGGATTGCCGCATACCTTTAGGTGCGGGTTTTACGCGTTTTGCATCGGATTAAAGCTTGGAATCAGTGAAGAATTATTGAAAATCTGTGTTCTTGCAGGGCTTTTCCACGATATCGGCAGAACCGACGATGAATTTGACGTTGTTCACGGCGAAGCCTCGGCTTCCATGCTTTCAAGGCTTTTCAAAGAGCTTGACGAGGGGCGTCTTTCGGTAATGCAGGCGGCTGTGCACACACATTGCTTTCCCGAGCCGTTCGATGAATCAATGTGGCTTGACTATATTCACGTTTTGGATATTGACGACACACGCTTGGTTTCCGACATACTGCGCGCGTCGGATTCGCTCGATTATATGCGGCTCGGAATTTCGGGATATGACGACAAGTATCTCCACAGCGAGCTCGAGCGCAAAATGATACTCGTTGCCTTTGAATGTAACCTTATTTATAATAAATTTCCCGAAATTTATTCGAAAATTTTCCAAAAAAATTAAGCTTTTATAAGGAATAAACGCCTTTTGATCGTATAATTGATGTAAGATAACAGGAAAGGACGTGTTTTTTGTGAAGAAATTTTTGGCGTTGCTTTTGGCTTTGACTATGTCGGTTGCGCTTTTTGCCGCGTGTGCCGAGGTTGAAGATACATCGGGTGCATCCTCTTCGGCAGAAAGCGACGATGCCGGTTTTGAAGGCTCGGGCTCTGTCGACTTAAGCGACGAAGGCTCGCAGAAAGAGCTCGTTTACGACACGACACCGCGCGATATCAATTTTTCGGTTGACTTTTTGCCCGTCAGCTTGAATTATGAAGAACAAAACCTTAAGAATATGTTGATTTACGGCAATAAAACCACTTGTGAGCCGTTTGTTATCGAAAGCTCCGACGAGGCGGACGCGCTTGTCGAAAGGTTTGACCCTTATAATGATGAAAGGTATTATAAAGATTATCTTTCGAACCTTCCCGACGGATTTTTCGATGAAAAAATGCTGCTTATCAATGACTGCACCCAGCCCTGCACAGGCTATACCATGGCGGTAAGAGGAGTTAGGGTTGACGAAAGCGGAGTGACGGTTGATTTTATCTACGATCAAACCGAGGTGGGCGGGGATATGGTTTGCCCCGACTTGATGATAGTCACCGTTGATAAAAGCGACGTTTACGGTCACGAAAACTTTAAAACGACGGTTGAATTGATGCCCTTCGATACGACCGAGCGCGAGCTTGAGTTTGAAAACTTCGATTTTGTCGGCACGCTTTATCTGCCGTATAACGAAATTTCGAAAAATGCACCTTACTGCATGAAGATTATGACGTTGGGGGCGCTTAAGCGATATGCTGATGAAAGTCAATCGGAGGAATTTATTGAGTTTGCCAACGGCAAAACCGAGGAATATTTCCGTGATCACGCGCTTTTGGTAAGCTATATCGAGTCGACGAACGAATCGAACGAATTTGAAGTCGTCGGAGTTTACAACTATGAAAAAGGCACCGCTGTTAAAATGACGCGTAACCTTACGCGTGAAGCGGGAAATCCCGTTAACCGAATTATCGTGACAGAGGTTGATTTTTCGGCGGTTTTCGGCGCTCAAAGCGTTTTTCACGCGCTGTCTGACGGTACTTGGCAGCAGAAGCAAACGGGGCTTGTTTATTTCGACGGCAAGCCTTTAGAGGGCGTCGAATTTGAAATGGATATAATCGAACGCGAGTCGATGATACCCGTCGTTGCAACGCTTGAGGGAATGGGCGCGTCGGTTTCTTGGTCGTCCGACACCAAGGCGTCGATAAGCTTTAAGGGATATACCTATACGCTCGACCTTAAAAAGAAGACTGTTCGCCGCGCGGGCGAGGATAGGCTTTGGGGCACGGTTGAGAACCGAATCGCACTTGACAAGGAGCTTATGGTGACGAGCAACGATATGTTCGGCTTGCTGATTATCGACCTTAATATCGATTTTTACTGCGATTTGCGCACTCATGAGATGCAAATCACTACGCGTAAAAGCTGATTGAATAAAAATTCTTGCTTTTTGTGTTTTTGTATGTTATTATAATAGCATAAAAACACGGAGGGATAATTATGTCTAATACAGAATACGTCTGGCGCGAAAGAAAACGCACCATTTTCGGTCTTCCTTTAAGCTTTACGGTTTATAAGCTTACCAACGAAAAGCTGCTTATCGAGTCGGGATTCTTTTCCAAGAAGGAAGAGGAGGTCCGCCTTTACCGCATTATGGATCTTACGCTTGTTCGCCCGTTCGGTCAGCGTATTTTCGGCTTGGGCACGATTCATTGCTGTACCGGCGATAAGACAACACCCGAATTTGATATTTTGAAGATTAAAAACTCGCAGGAAATCAA
>JAZRGS010000067.1:0-37323 GCA_045644305.1 Eubacteriales bacterium
GCTACGATCCGACTTAAATACCTGCTCGCGCTGAGCAACGCTTGTCGAATTGTAAAAGTGAATTATCGCGTTTTTTGCGCCTCTGCAGGCGTCGAAGGTCTTGCGGATGATATGCTCACGGCATTGTGTGAGCACCTGCACGGTCACGTCGTCGGGGATGAGATTTTTTTCTATGAGCGTGCGGAGAAATTCATATTCGGTTTCGCTTGCGGCAGGGAAGCCGACCTCGATTTCCTTGAAGCCGACCTTCAAAAGGACGTCGAAAAATTCGAGCTTTTCCTCGAGGCTCATGGGAATAACAAGGCTTTGGTTGCCGTCGCGCATATCGACGCTGCACCATACGGGCGCCTGCTCGACGTGGTCCTTGCTTACCCATTTGTTATATTTTTGTGCCACAGGGAAATATCCCACGCGGTATTTGCTTGAATCCATCATAGGCTTTTCTCCGTTCGGTCGAAAACGACCGAAAATGTTTATTTAGGGAACCGTCGGGTCGGACGGCTGATTGGGATCGGGTTGGTTGGGATCGGGTTGGTTGGGGTCGGGGAGAGTAGGGTCGGGAAGATTAGGGTCGGGGAAGGGATTTACGGTTTGCATATGCTCGAGGCAGATGCGGTTTGCGGGCTTGGTTCCCGTCGAAACACCGAAGTTCAGATCCTCGGGAAGAAGATTTTGGAAGAAGGGAACGTTCGGGTCGAGAGGATAGATATATCCGATAGGAAGATCCATATAGGTGTACTGTGCGTCGATGACGTTGACCTTGCCGTGGAGTGCTCGGTCGGAAATCGTCATTTTACGCAAGCCGACGTTGATGAGGTTGCTCTCGGGGCAGGCACAGCCGTTAAGACAGATACCGCCGGTGACCTGATCCCATCTTACCATAACGTGCTTGTCGCAATAATCGGTCGGTGCGTCGGACGCGTTTACGTAGCCGGTCCAGACACACTTCAAGCCGCCCTGCATGTGGCAAAGGTCGTTACGGCAGGCATCGGTCGCGAGCTTGCCCGAAATCGAGCAATATTCCACCTGAACGATATTGCCGGGCACGTCGAAGGTCTTTTGGTATTCGATTCCGTTCTTTTCGTAATACTTGTAAATTTCGTTGAAAACGCTGTTCCAAAGGCTCGCCGCGGGGTTGCCCGATGCGGTGATTACGTTGTTAAGGTCGTGACCGTACCAGCAGCAAGCGACGAAATCGGGGGTGAAGCCCGCGAAATAAACGTCCTTCTTATCGTTGGTGGTACCGGTTTTGCCCGCAACCTCGACGCCGTAGTTCTTCCAGAAGGTAACACGCGAAACTGCGGTACCGTAGGAGCCCGAAACGACGTTTTGCATCATTTTGGTAAGAAGCGCGGTGGTTGTGTTGCTGTACTTGACCTCGTGCTTTTCGGTGTTGTCAAGAATAACCTTGCCCGTGCTGTCACGCACTACCGAATAGGTTCTCGACTTGGAGGTGATGCCGTCGTTTGCAAGCGTTGCGTATGCCTGAGTGTGCTCGCGCACGGTTACACCGTAGGTAAGACCACCGAGCGCGAGAGGCGAGGTGTTGATATCCGAAAGCACCGTGCCGTTTGCAAGCGTTTTGGTGTCGACAAGCGTCGTATAGCCGTAATCCTTGAAGTTCTGGAATACGTTGTTGACGCCCATTCTTTCGCAAAGCTCGACAACGGTGGTGTTGAGCGATGCCTGAATTGCATAGTCGGGAGTGACCCAGCCCTGATATTTGTTGTTGGAATTCTTGGGCCAATATTTGCCTGTGTCCTCGTAATAAACGGGAGGAACGTCGTCCAAGGGAGTTATCGGGGTGATATAGCCGTTATCAAGCGCGGGAGCATAAATCGAAACCGGCTTGATCGACGAACCGCACTGACGCTTCGACTGTGTCGCACGGTTCAAGCCGCGGCTGGTGCGCTTTTCGCCCAAACCGCCGACAATTGCAAGGCAGTCGCCGGTTTCGGGGTCCATAATGGTGATCGCAGACTGCGCCTGCATACCGCTTGAAGAGGGCCAATAGCTCGAATCGGTAAATACCTTTTCGGCACATTCCTGAATTACGGGGTCCAAGCAGGTGACGATCTGAAGACCGCCCGAATAAAGCACCTTCGATGCGGTGACCTCGTCGTAGCCGTAAACCTCCATAAGGTCGGCAACGACGTCGTCCATAACCGCGTCGATGTAATAGGAGTGAACCGTTTCGGAATAGCTTTCGTCGCTGCCCGAGGCGAGCTTAAGGGGCACGTCGTATGCCGCGTCGAATTCCTCTTGGGTTATCATTTCCTGCTCGAGCATAAGCTTAAGCACCAAATTGCGTCGGTTAAGGTTGTTTTTCGGGTTGCTTATCGGGTCGTAGTGGGTCGGCCATTTACCGATCGAGGCGATAGCCGCACATTCCTCAAGCGTCAAATCATCAAGCTCCTTACCGAAGTAGGTCTGAGCCGCAACGCGGACGCCGTAGGAGTTGTGGGAAAGGAATATCGTGTTGAGATACATTTCGAGTATCTCTTCCTTGGTATACTTTTCCTCGACGTTAAGAGCACGGAAGATTTCGCCGACCTTACGCTGGATGGTAGCGGCGTTTTCGCCCGAAACGTTCTTTATGAGCTGCTGTGTGATGGTCGAGCCGCCGCCGTAGTTCGAGCTTGTCGGGATGAAGAAGTTATAGATCGCCGATGCGGTACGCGTCGTGTCGACGCCCGAATGCTCGAAGAAGCGCTGGTCCTCGACCGCGATGTATGCGTCGATGAGGTTTTGAGGTATGTCCTCGTAATTCGCCCAAAGACGGTTTTCGCTGCTTTCGAGGGTGTCCTCCTCAAGAAGAATTTCGTTGCCCTCGTCGTCGACGTAGTACATCATTGTCGAAAGCGCCGAGTCGAACTTGAGGTTATCAAGCCCCTCGTAATTTACGATGTCGTCGTCGTCCATGATGTCTTGAAGATAGATGAAGAAAGCGACCGCGACGACACAGCCGGTGATTATACCGACCAAAAGTATCGTCAAAATTATGTTGAGAAGATAGGTCAGAACCTTTCTCACCACGAAAAGGGTACCCTTTGCGGTTGCCTTTGCGGCGCGCGAGGTTTTTGTGTCCTTATCGTTTTTGTCGGAATTCTGCTTCTTTTTCTTTTCTTCCTTCTTCTTTTTGCTTTCGACGACGTCAAAGGGCTTGGTGCGGCCCGCGTCGTCGGCTTTGTCGTTTATAGGTTCGAAATTACGCGTGGGGGTTCCGTCGTTTGCGTTGTTATCCACGCTGCTTTCGAAATGCTCGTTTCCCTGCATAGCGTCAAAGCTCCTTTCGTTTTTTCGGAAAAATGCTATTTTACGGCGATGTTATCCTCGCCCATGATTTGCTTTAGCTGTAATAAAAGTCTTTCGTCAAGCTCTGCCGACTTGTCCTTTGCGGCGGCGAGCCGCTTTTCCCGTTCGAAATAAACGAGTATTCGCGAATCGCCCTCCTTGCGCGATGCCAGCGCAATGGCGTCGTTAAGCCTTTGTCGGTTTTCGTCGGTGACCTTGATGTATATCGATTTTGCGATATTGCTTTCGGTCTTTATCGGCTTTTGCTCGGGCGCTTTTTCGTTAACGCTCTGCTTTTGCCGTGCGGTATGCGCCTTTTCTGCATCGTCAAGCGCCTCCTCGGGGGTAGATACCGATTTCAACAAAATGCTCAAATTGTCGGCACCTTCGTCGCCGTATGCCTCCTTGAGCTCGGGGTTTCCGGTGAATACGTAGACCCTGTCCTCGCTGATTTTGCTTCCGAATTCGGCATATTGGCTCGGGAACACAATAACCTCGAGCTCGCCCGATTCGTCCTCTGCCGATACAAATGCCATTATATCATTCTTTTTGGTGACCTTCGAGCGTTTTTTTGTTACAAGACCGATAAATTTTATTAAATTGTTCTTTTTGATGCTCTTGTTCTCAAGCCCCTCGCGCAACGCCCTTGCGTCGAGCGTGTTGAGCATTTTCGCGATATCCTTGTATCCGTCGAGAGGGTGACCCGAGAAATAAAGCCCCGTCATTTCCTTTTCGCCCTTTAAAAGGTCGCTTTTTTTAAGCTCGGGGAGGTTGGATTCGGGGAATACGAAAACGCTTTCCTCATAACCCGAGTCTCCGCCGAAAAGGCTCATTTGACCCTCGTAATTGCGGCTTCTGTCCTTCGTGACGGTTTCAAGCGCCGAGGCGATGCCTGCAAGCATACGGCTTCGCTCGATACCGAAGCAATCGAGCGCGCCTGCGGTGATAAGCGATTCGAAGGATTTTATATTTCCGTATTTCGCACAGCGGGTGATGAAATCCTCGATGCTTTTAAATGGCTTGAGTCTGCGTTCTGCTATGACCTTGTCGGCAAAAAGCAAGCCGACGTTTTTAACCGCCGCAAGCCCGAATCTTAAATCGTTGCCCTCGACCGCAAAGCTTCCGAAGCTGGAATTTACACTGGGCGGAAGAATTTTTATGCCCATAACGGCGCAGTCGTCGATGTAATCGTTGACCTTGTCGTCGTGACCCATAACCGTGTTCAAGAGCGAGCACATATATTCGCGCGGGTAGTGGCATTTGAGCCAAGCCGTGCGGTATGCGATGACCGCGTAAGCCGCCGCGTGGCTTTTATTGAATGCGTATTTCGCGAACTCGCTCATACGCTCGAAAACCTTCTCTGCGATTTGCTCGTCTATGCCGTTCGCCCTTGCGCCTTCAAGGAAAACGCCCTTTTCCTTCGCCATAACCTCGGGCTTTTTCTTCGCCATGGCACGGCGGACGATATCTGCTCTGCCGTAGGAATATCCCGCCATAGTTCGGCATACCTGCATAACCTGCTCCTGATAAAGCAGAACGCCGCAGGTGGGGGCGAGTATGTCCTTCAAGCAGGGGTGGTCATACTCTATCGCGCTGATGTCCGCGCGGTTTTTCAAAAAGGATTCGATCGATAACGCCGGTCCCGGTCGGTAAAGCGAAATGACCGAAATTATATCCTCAAGGTTTTTCGGCTTCAGCTTCGAAAGCAGATTGCGCATTCCCTCGCTTTCAAGCTGGAAAATGCCGATAGCTCTGCCGTCTGAAAGCATTTTATAGGTATCCTCGTCGTCAAGCGGAAGCGCTTCTGCCGAAAAATCGGGAATCTGCTTTTTGATAAGCGATTCGGTTCCCTGAATTATCGAAAGGAAGCGAAGCCCCAAAAAGTCCATTTTCAACAATCCGAGGTCGGCGACCGTGCCCATCGGGAATTGGGTGACGGGGGTGAGGTCGTTAACAGCCAAGGGGAGATAATTTATAAGCGGCTCGTCGGTTATAACGACGCCCGACGCGTGGGTTCCTGCGTTTCGGGGGCGTCCCTCGAGCTTGGTTGCGTAATCGAAAAGCTTTTTCGCGGCCGCGTCGCTTTCAAGACGCTTTTTCAGCTCGGGATTTTCGTTGACCGCGTTTTCAAGCGTAACGTCGACGTAGCGGGGTATCATCTTCGCAATTTCGTCGACGGCGGCATAGCTCATTCCGAGCGCTCTGCCCGCGTCGCGCACCGCCTGCCTTGCGGCAAGCTTACCGAAGGTGATTATCTGAGCGACGTGCGCGTTGCCGTATTTCGAGGCGACGTATTCGATAACCTCGTGGCGGCGCTCGTCGGAAAAGTCGATGTCAATATCGGGCATGCTTACGCGTTCGGGGTTTAAAAATCTTTCGAAAAGGAGAGAAAACCTTATCGGGTCGACCTGCGTAATGCCCAAGGAATAGGTGCAAAGCGAGCCGACGGCAGAGCCTCTGCCCGCTCCGACGGGGATGCCGTTCTTGCGTGCGTAGTTGACGAAATCCCAAACGATGAGCATATAATCGTCAAAGCCCATATTGTGGATTATCGAAAGCTCGTGGTCGATGCGCTCGCGGTAAACCGAAGCGTCGGCAGAAAGCCTGCCCGCTTTATCAAGCGAATCGAGCCCGTCGAGGCAAAGCTTTCTCAGGTAGGATTCGGAATTATAGGGAATAGGAGGCTTGAACGCGGGGAGGTGCATATTGTCGAAATCAAATTTGAAATTGCACATTTCGGCAATTTTTCCGCTGTTTTCGACCGCCTCGGGAGCGTCCATGAACAACGCCCTCATTTCGGAATCGGACTTGATATAATGCTCGCTGCCCTGCATTCCGAATTCCATATCGTCGACGGTGTTGCCCGTCGAAATGGCAGACAAAAGCCTTTGCACCGATGCGTCGGCGCGGGTGGTATAGTGCGCGTCGTTGGTTGCGACGAGCGGGATGTTCAGCTCCTTGGAAAAGCGGATAAGGGTTCGGTTGACCTCCTCCTGACCCTCGATGCCGTGGCGCTGAAGCTCTAAATAAAAGTTATTTTTGCCGAAGATTCGGTCGAAAATAATCATTCTTTCGCGTGCAAGCGATACGTCGTTTGCCAAAATCGCCTTGGGGATAGAGGCCGAAATACAGCCCGAAAGCGCGATCAAGCCCTCGGAATGTGAAGTTAAGGTTTCCAAATCGGTTCTCGGCTTGGAATAAAAGCCGACCGTGAACGCCTTTGAAACGATGTAAAGCAGATTGCGGTAGCCCACCTCGTTTTTGACGAGCAGAACAAGGTGCGAATAATCGGAATCGAGAAGCCTGTCCTTTTGCTCCATGCTTCGGGGGGCAACGTAGACCTCACAGCCGATTATCGGCTTGACCCCCTTTTCGATGCACGCCTTGTAGAATTCAACGGCGCCGTACATAACGCCGTGGTCGGTGATGGCGCAGGCATTCATGCCGCCGTTAATGACCGCGTCGGGAATAGCCCCGATGCGGCATTCGCCGTCAAGCAGACTGTATTCTGTGTGTAAATGTAGATGTACGAAGCTCATTTTACAGTCCTTAAGGGTTCAAAGTGGATGAAATCGGTTATCTTTCGCGCTCTAACGTTTCGGCTATCTCGCGAAGCTTTTGGAAACGGTGGTTAAGCCCCGATTTGCTTACAGGCTCGCGCATAAGCTCGCGAAGCTGAGAAAGCGACATATCGGGGTTTGCGAGCCGTAATTCGGCAATATCGCGTAATTCGGGCGGAAGGTTGTTCATCGCACCGTGCTTGACGATGACCTTGATCGATTCGCATTGCTCCGCCGCGGCGCGTGCGATTCTGTCGAGGTTTGCGGTTTCGGCGTTGCATAAGCGGTTCGTGGAGTTTCGAACGTCGCTCATAACCTTCGCGCTGATGATTTCAAGCGCCGCCTTGGTCGCGCCGATGTATGAAAGAAAATCCTCGATGCTTTCGCTTGCCTTGTAGTAAAGGATCGGCTTGCCTGCACGGGTCGATCTTTTCGGGGGCAACCCGATCGAATCGAGCATTTCAAACAGCGCGTCGGCGTCCTGCTCGCCGTTTAGGGTAAAGGAAAGCATAAAATTGCGCCCCGGCGAGGATACGTTTCCGCATTTCATAAAGACGCCTCGGAGATAAATTCCTTGGTCCTTTTGGCATTTTTCATCGAGCGGCAAAAGCTCGAATCCCGAAGCGAACGCCGCCTTACAGCAGTCCTTTTTGGGGAGATTTTCTATTAAATTATCCTTGATTTCGGAATTGAAAGACATTATTTGATTATCCTTATTTCGGGCTCGAGTCTTACGCCTGTTTCGTTAAACACCGTTTCGGAAACGAAGTTTAAAAGGTCGATAACGTCGGAAGAGGTCGCGCCTCCGATATTGATGATAAAGCCTGCGTGCTTCTGCGAAACCTGAGCACCGCCGATGGTCTTGCCCTTTAAGCCGCATTGCTCGATAAGTGCGCCCGCATAATAGCCGACGGGGCGCTTGAATGCGCTTCCGCAGCTCGGATATTCAAGCGGCTGGCTTGTTTTGCGCTTTGTCATGAGCTCATCCATTCTTGCGCGGATGACCTCCTTGTCGCCCTGCTCGGTTTTGAATTTTGCCGAAACGAGTATCAACTTATCGCCGTTCATGCGGCTTTTGCGGTAGCCGAAATCCATATCGCCGTTTTCGATTTCGACAAATTCTCCGCCTTCGTCGATAAAAAGTCCGCTTACAAAGCATTGCGAAAGCTCGCCGCCGTAGGCGCCCGCGTTCATGTAAACGCCGCCTCCGACGGTTCCGGGGATGCCGTAGCAGAATTCAAGCCCCGTGCCGCTTGCGTCGCAGGCAACTCGCGCGAGGGTCGAAAGCGTCACGCCGCATTCGGCGGTGATGATGCCGTCGCGTTCCTCGATTTTGCGCATTCCGCAGGTGATGATGACCGCTCCGTCGTATCCGCAATCGGGGAACAAAAGGTTCGAGCAATTGCCGACGACTATGTATTTTTCACCCTTTTCCTTGAAGTAGGCAATCGCTTCGGAAAGCTCGCTTGCGCTTTCGGGCTGCACGAGATACTTCGCGTTGCCGCCCGCCTTCATCGAGCAAAAGGGTGCAAGGCTGACGTTTTCTTGCAGGTTGAAATTCATATAACAAACCACCCATACAATCTTACATAATAATTCACTCTATATTATACTATATAAATTTATAAATTACAATAAAAAATAAGAAAATTTTTCAAATGTCTTGACCTTTTGGCATAGTTTTGTTAAAATCAAATCAGTATGTTTGAAAGGCGATGGATATGAAAAGATCAATTTCACTCGCATTGGCGCTTTTGATGATAATTTTTTCGTCGCTCGTTTGCTTTGCGGACGAGGCAATTCCCGATTCGGACGAGGGCGGGGAGGTCGACGAATTCGTCGGCACGATGACATTTGAATGTGACCAGACCGATATTTCAAAGGGATATAACTACGGCTCTGTCGTTGAAGTCACCTATGAGCTTGAAATAACCAATCTTCCCGAGAATACACAGGGACTTTCGGTAATCTATCTTCAGCTCTTTTACGACTATTACGTGCTTACTCCCGCCATAATCGGCGATGAGGATGAGGACGGCGACCAAAACGACTACTCCGATTACGTAACGGGCGGTCCCGACGAATGGATGGCGTTCGGCACCATTTTCGCCGAAGATTCGGCTTTGGAGATCTGCTATTGGGACGATATGAGCGATACCCGAGTGCAAGAGGGCGACGTTATCACCTTTACGGTTCCGTTTTTGGTAAACGACCCGAAGGATTGCGAAGTCGAAAACGTCGATTTTAACCACGCGCTCGTTTCGGTATCCTTCTGCGAGCTTTACGAAAACGATCTTAAGACGGTTTATCAGGCTCCCACCGATACGATTATACTTTACCGCGCGATTCAGCCCGAAGCTACACAGCAGCTTCCCGAAACGGCTATTCCTCTGCACATCGCGGGCTACCGCCACGCGGCAAACAACGTTATTTGGTATTCCGACGGCGGTTCTCCCATCGGCAGTTATATCGAATCTTACATGGAAATCACGAACAATCAGCAGGATATGAACTATTTTGCGATTGCGATTGTTAATGCCGAAAACGGCAAGGTGGTTTTGATGGACACCGAAATCGGCAGACCGCAAAGCGATAAATCCGCGGTTTATATTCCGAGAAATCACTACATTATCGGCGTAAACGGCAACAATATCGACGATTACAACGCATTTTGCGATCAGATTCGTCCGGGTGCCGTAATCAAGCTTTACAACGTAAACGTCGATGCGACGAAGAACGCGATTCCCGAAATGGAGCTTGTGGGTGCAGGCTTTGAAATCCTCAGCTCCGCGCCTGTTTTCAAGGAAGACGCGAACGTGATTTACGATGAAGAGGGCCAAGAGGTTAAGGTTTTCGAAAACGACATAACCATTTCCGAATTTAAGGAAATGCTTGAAAACGAAATTACCGTTACCGATGAAGAGGGCAACGAGGTTCCCGAGGATGAGACGCTCGAAACCGGCATGAAAATCGATGCGAAGGAGCCTGTTGAAATCATCGTAATGGGCGACGTAAACGGCGACGGCTTCGTGAATCAGTACGATTACATCCTTATCAGACGTCATTATCTCGAAACCTTCACGCTTGAAGGCGCATTTTTGAAGGCCGCTTGCATAAGCAACGGCGAAAGCGTCGTTATTTACGACTATATTTACGTAAAAAGAGCATATTTCGGCACCCTTGATCTTGCCGTTTTGTGCGAAAAGGTTTAATTTATGTTGAATTATCTTTGGGTCTTTCTTATAAGCATGGTTCCCGTGCTTGAATTGCGCGGTGCGATTCCGATAGGATATTATTCCTATCATCTTCCGATTATCCCCGTGACGCTGGTATCGATACTCGGAAACATCATATTCGTTCCCTTCGTTATCATTTACGGCAACCGCGTGCTTCATTATTTCGCGAAGTTCGAAAAGCTCGGCTACCCCTTCAGAAAAATAATCGAGCACGGCGAAAAGAAGGTTGAAAAGATGAGCGACAAGGCGAAAACCGCTCTGTTTTGGGGCTTGTTCTCCTTCGTTGCGATTCCGCTTCCCGGCACAGGCGCTTGGACCGGCTCGCTTATCGCGATGACGCTCGGTCTCGATATGAAAAAGGGCTTCTGGCCGGTCGCGCTCGGCGTTTGCGCCGCAGGCGTCATAGTAGTTATTGTTGCATACCTTGCGCCCGAAATGCTTAAAGCCTTTTTGGGCTACAACGGTTAAAATGTAAAATAAAAACAAATACAAATTTACGAGGTGTATTATGGCAAAATTCCAAATCGGTGTTATGACCGACTCCTTCAAGCTTCCCTTTGAGCAGGGTCTCGAAAAGGCGGCTTCCGTCGGCGCACAGGGCATTCAGCTTTACGTTGTTGAGGGTGAAAACAAGTACGATACCTTCGATGATGCAAAGGTTGCACGCGTTCGTGAGCTTTTGGCCCGTTACGGTCTCGTTATTTCTGCAGTTTGCGGCGACTTCGGCGGCCACGGCTTCGAGAGGACCGATGAAAACGAATGGAAGGTTCCCGCTTCCAAGGCAGTTGCAGATCTTGCTGTCCGTCTCGGCACCAAGGTCGTAACCACTCACATCGGCGTTGTTCCCGAGGACAAGAACGATCCCCTTAAGGCTGATACCGAATGTGAAGAATACAAGAACATGGTTTCCGCCTGCCGCGAAATCGGCGAATATGCTGCAAGCATCGGCGTGACCTTCGCTATCGAAACCGGTCCCGAACCCGCAGAGCGTCTTAAGGCGTTCCTCGACGACGTTAATTCCAAGGGCTTCGGCGTAAATATGGACCCCGCCAACCTCGTTATGTGCTGCGGTACCGATCCCGTTGCTTCGGTTTACACGCTCGGCAAATATATCGTTCACACCCATGCTAAGGACGGCAAGGGCTTTATCATCAACCCCAGAAAGGTTTATACCTTCTTCGCAGAGGGCGGTATCGAGGATCTCCGTCTTTCCGACTACTTCCTCGAAGTACCGTTGGGAGAGGGTAACGTTGATTTCGACGGCTATCTCAAGGCGCTTGAGGATATCGGCTTTAACGGCTTCCTTACCATCGAGCGCGAATGCGGTGCTGACCCCTATGCGGATATTCAGATGGCT
The DNA here is from genome assembly GCA_045644305.1 of Eubacteriales bacterium. Classification (GTDB taxonomy): domain Bacteria; phylum Bacillota; class Clostridia; order Oscillospirales; family CAG-382; genus Coliplasma. The sequence goes on from JAZRGS010000067.1 coordinate 11,448, forward strand.
GTAAACTTCCTCAAGAGCAAGATCGGAGAATAAAAATGATCAAAATTGGCTTTATCGATTATTATCTCGATGAATGGCACGCGCTTAATTATCCCAAGTTTATCAAGGCGCAGTTCGGCGATGAATTCAAGGTAGCTTACGCTTACGCCGAAAAGGATAAGGAAGGCGGCATGACCACCGACGAATGGTGCAAGGAATTCGACGTTGAACGTTGCGATTCTATCGAAGAGGTCGTTGAAAAGAGCGACTGCATCATCGTTCTTTCGCCCGATAACCCCGAGCGTCACCTTGATCTTTGCCGTATCCCCCTCGCAAGCGGTAAGCGCGTTTACGTCGACAAGACCTTCGCGCTCACCAAGGACATCGCAAAGGAGATCGTCGCTATCGGCGAATCGAATAACACCCCCTTCTTCTCGACCTCTGCGTTGCGCTTTTCGAACGAATTGGCAGACGTTCCCCGCGAAGGCATCTGCTTTATCAATTCTCGCGGTCCCGGCAGATTCGATACCTACGCTATCCACCAGATCGAGCCGATCGTTGTTCTTATGGGCTCGAAGGTTAAGAGAATCATGTCGGTCGGCAGCGGTTATGAAACTATGGTTATCGAATTCGAGGGCGGCAGACGTGCGGTTATGAGCCACTACGACTGGAAGGGCGTGGACTTTGAAATGATCGTCAACTATGAGGACGGATCTATTTACAAGGTTCCGCAGATGACCGGTTATTTCGATAACTTTATCAACAAGCTCTGCACCTTCTTCAAGACCGGCGAAACCTTCGCCGATCACGATGAAACCATTTCGGTAATGGGCATCATCGAAGCGGGTAACAAAGCGATTTCCAACCCCGGTGAATGGGTAGAGGTTTAATTAATAAAATAAAAACGGAGGCGTTTTTATGAAAATGTCAAGGCTTATTTCGTTTGCGCTTGCCTGCTTGCTTTTGATTGCGAGTCTGGCTGTATTTGCGTGTGCGGAGGATCTTACCTTCTCTCCGAAAACGAAAAACGGTAAAATATACGGCATCCCCGCAAGCACCAAGGAATCGTCGGTCGCGCACGCCTATCATAACGCCAACGTCGAAATCTTCGACAAAAACGGCAAGGCGATCGCCAGCGGTGATAAGGTCGGCACGGGATATACCGTAAAAATCAACGGTTATTCCTATGCTGCGGTTGTTTTGGGTGACGTTGACGGCGACGGTGAAATCAAAACCTACGATTGCGTTGCGGTCAAGCGTGCGTATTTGGGCACCGCAAAGCTTGGCGTTTTGGAAACCGAGGCGGCAGGCGTTAAGGAGGGCGGAAAGCTCAGCGCAATCAACTATATCATGGTAAGACGCGCTTATTTCGGCACCTACAACATCAACCGCGATTATACCTGCGATCCCTATTGTCCCTCGGACGACGACAGCGGATTTACCCCCGGTTGGGTATAAAAAAGATAAAAAGGATAAAAAGGAGTTTTTCGAAAACTCCTTTTTGTTTTAAAATCGGTTGACATATTTTTGCCGCTCATATATAATACTAATACAGAACAATAGTGTAATTCGGTTATCTTTACCGATTCCCGGCGGCGAGTCGCTGTCGGTACCGCAAAAACCTTCGTATATCGCGCCGCGGGCACGAAAACTGCTCGATGTAGAAAAGCACACTTCGTGTGCGCGTAAACTTCTCTACATCTGCGCGTTTCCGTATACAAATAGAATGTATTGTTCTGTGGGTGAGTTCATGATTGTTTACAGAGAGCTTGAGTCTGTCGAAGCCGACCTCGAATTTTCTGCGAGGGTTTTGTATTCGCTGACAAATTCCATCGAAAAGCATTACCGTTGCAAGCAGATTCCCAAACGCGACGGTTCTTTTCGTGTGCTTAACGTGCCCGACGATCTGTTAAAGACCGTGCAACGCAGGATAGCGAATAAAATGCTTGCGCGTGAACCGGTTTCGCGCTTTGCCACGGCGTACAAATCGGGTGCGTTCGTAAGAAAAAACGCCTATACGCACGTTGGGAAGGAAAAGCTTTTAAAGCTTGATATTCTCCACTTTTTTGACAGTATACTTTATTCTACGGTGAAGGAAAAGGTTTTTCCGGCATCGCGTTATTCCGAGCCGATACGCGTTTTGCTTACCATGCTTTGTTATTATAAGGACGCACTTCCGCAAGGGGCTCCGTCTTCGCCGGTGATAACAAATATTATCATGCGCGATTTTGACGAAACCGTCGGAAAATGGTGTGCCGAGTGTGGCATTGCCTATACGCGCTATTGCGATGATATGACGTTTTCGGGCTCGTTTGATGAAAATGAAGTGATGAGCTTTGTTGAAGCAGAGCTGAAAAAGTCAAATTTTTTGCTGAATCGGAAAAAGACCGCCGTTATTCCATCGGGAAAGCGGCAAACCGTTACGGGTATTGTTGTCAACGAAAAACTCAATATTCCCTCAGATTACCGCAGAAAGCTTCGCCAAGAGGTTTATTTTGTACGTAAATACGGCGTCGAGGAGCATTTGAAGCGTATCGGCAGCAGTGCCGACCCGACTTCCTACCTTCACGGCTTGCTCGGGAAGATTTCTTTTGTTCTCGAAACACGCTCCGACGATGAAAAATTCAAGTCTGATAAGCTGTTTTTGATCGATCAAATAAAGAATAACAATAAAAAATGAGCTGTCGCAAGGAAACGACAGCTCTTTTGTTTGATAAAGAGGCTAAAGCGAATATTTCAATTTAACTCGATGCTTTAACGAGCAGAGTATTTCGTAATTTATCGTGCCCAAAACGCTTGCCAAGCGGTCGATATCCTCGCAGGTTTCGAAGATAACCGCTTCGTCGCGGACACTGCATTCGAAATCAAGTCCGATGTCGACCATGCACATATCCATGCAGATCTTTCCGACCGTTGCGAATTTCTTGCCGTTGATTCTTATAAGCTCGTGGCCCGAATAAACCCGCGAAAATCCGTCGGCATAGCCTATCGCGATAACCGCGACGCGTGTGTCGCGCTCGGCGACGTAGCTGCATCCGTAGCTGACGCAGTCGCCCTTTTTCAATTCGTGAACGGCGCAAACGCGTGCCGAAAGCTTCATTGCGAGCCCGATGTTATCATCGCGCACGTTGTGAGAGGGCATAAGACCGTAAAGAATGATGCCCGCGCGCACCATATCGAGGTGCATTTCGGGGTAGTTGAGGGTCGCCGCGCTGTTGCAGCAATGACGCAAGCCTACCTCGATGCCGCGGCGCTTGAGCTCGTCAAGTAATGCCGAAAAGACCGAAAATTGCTTTTCGGTAAAGCTCGGATTATCGCCGTCGCTGTCGGCAAAGTGGGTGAAGATTCCCTCTATTTTTATGTTTTCAAGTCGTGCGATGCTTTCGATTTCGTCCGCCGCCTTTTGGATTTCGTCGAGCGAATGGCAATAGATGCCGAGCCTCGACATTCCCGTGTCGACCTTGACGTGAACGCGGACGCTGCCGCGCTTAATAAGCGCAAGCGCATAATCCAAGCTGTCGACGGTTTGAATGAAATCGCCGTCAATTGCTTCGTTGATAAGCTTTGCGTCGGTGGGGCCGAGAATGAGGATGCTCGATTTCACGCCAGCTTCGCGCAATTCCTGCGCCTCGCTTAGGCAGGCGACCGCGAAATCGCGGCAACCGAGAGCCTCAAGCTCCAAGCCGATCCTGCCCGCACCGTGGCCGTAGGCGTCCGCCTTGACGACCGCCATAACGCGGGTTTTGCCGACAAGTCCTTGTATGTAATTGTAATTGCGCCTGATTTGCTCAAGGCAAACCGACGCTTTTACTCTGTGCTTCATATGGCTCAAGCGAGATGACGTTGAATACAAAACGCCGTCCGCCTTCCTCCGTTTCTATACCGATAACAGCTTCGGTATCTTTATCATAATACACTATAACCGTCATTTCGTCAATAGTATACTTGATTTGGTTTTGGGTTATCTGCGCATCCTTGCTTTGCGATAAGCCGCGCACCGCCTTGCAAAGCGCCTCCTGCGCGGGGAAGCAGCCGTTTTTTATGCTACGCGAGAAATTATCGCCCACGCGCGCGGTGTTTCCCTCGTCCGAAAAGCGCAAGACCGTGCCCTCGAAGATGTGCTCGGAATCAAACCGAATTTCGGAATAATCCTCGAAAATACAAGCGGTAAATCCACTTTTTCCATTCGTTGAGACGGTTATGGTCAACGGAAGCGCAAAAGACTCGGCTGCGGTTGGCTTTTTTGCGCATGAGGTTAGACAAACAGATAAAACGATTACTAAAAAAACAAGCCTTTTCAATGCTTTTCTTCCCTTCGGGGGAAGAGATTTTATCCTAAGATGCGTCCGATCTCGGCAGGCAGATCGCTCGGTAATACACCGCTTTTGCCGTATTTTTCGGCAAGCCTGTCTCCCGCAAGGCCGTGGATATAGACGCCGAGCCTGCAAGCGTCTTTAATTTCATACCCCTGCGCGATAAGCGAGGAAATTACCCCCGCGAGCACGTCGCCCGAGCCGCCCTTTGCAAGCGCGCTCGAGCCTGTCGTGTTGATGAAAGCATCACCGTCGGGACAGGCGACGACCGTGTTTTTCCCCTTTAAAATCAGGTACAGGCCGTATTGCTTTGCAAAATCACTTGCGATTTGTTCGCGGTTTGCCTGAATTTGTTCGATATCGAGCCCCAAAAGCCTCGACATTTCGCCGGGGTGCGGTGTGAGTATCAAAGGACATTTTAGCTTCCCCAATACATCCTTATGCATCGCGAGAAAATTTATGCAGTCCGCATCGAGAATGGTTGGGATGCTTGAATTTATAAGGATTTGTTCGAGGTGCGGATCGTAAACTCGCCCGATTCCGCAACCGCACAAAAAGGCGCTTGCTCTGTCAAACGAAAATTCGTCAAGCGGGAGAAAGATAGGCTCGAAAAGTATGCGCTGCATCTTGTCAAGCGTTGCCGAATTTCCGCAAAACCGCAAAAGTCCGACCCCCGACCGCAAAGCCGCGGTTGCCGAGAGATAAGCGGCGCCCGTCATATTTTCGCTTCCGCAAAGCGTTAAAAGCAGTCCGAAATCGCCCTTCGACGAATCCTCCTTGCGTTCCTTTATCAGCTTGAGTGTATCTTGCTCGAGAAGCTTTGCCACGACCTCACCTCCGTTTTTGACATTTTAACACGAACTAAAGCTTTTTTCAATAGTCGGAAGCGTTAAATTGCCGCAGGAATAAATCGGATAAACGGTGTTGTAAATGTAATTCCGCCCGAAAAGCCCGTAAATTACGCCGTTATACTCGAAAAGCGAACGCAGAACAAGCCCCTTGTCTATGACCGCGCTGTATCTGCTTTCTCTGTCCGAAACCGTCAAAAGCTGCCTGCCGTTTTGGGTCGACGCCATCGCGTAGCGGTTTTCGCCGAAGCAGATAAGGCTTTGAATCGTTTCGTCACAATCGGTTTCGCAGATTCTGAATACCTCTCTGCCGCTCATGTCGAAAAGCGCGGCATTGTGCGGAAACGCCGCCAAAATATAAGCCGTGCCGCCCATATTGCAGAGAGAAGCATCGGCAAGACATTCGCAATCATTGGAAAGAGAAAGGCTTGCGTATTCGCAGAATTCCTCGCTTAAAAGGGAAACGCGGTTTGTTCCCGATAAGGCGGTGTGCAGCTGCATATCCTCGTTAAAGCGTAATGCACGGTAGCACCTTAAAAGCGGTCGGCTGTCGATGCAGCTGCAGGAATTGACAATATAAAGACAATTTGTGATACCGTCGGTCGCATATATGATACCGTCGCGCATAAACGCCGCAACCGCGCAAAGACGGTTGTCGAGCGTAAAGGTAATCCCAAATGAATTATTCAAAACAATCACTCCTCGTTAAAATATATTCGAAAAAATCGAAAAATGTAACAGGTATACCCTTGATTTTTTGTTAAAGTGCCACTATAATAAAATGGAGAAAAACTGACGGAGGATACCGATGTTTAAACGTGTTATTTTGTTGATGCTTGCCGTGGCATTTGTTTTAATGCCGATAAGCGTTAAGGCAGAGGGGGAAACAAACCTTGCCCTTGGGCTTGAATACAGCGTCGAAACAGGCGAGCCCGTAACGATGTCGCACGCAAATTTCACAGAGGAAGGAACAAAATTCGACGTCGATAACGGTCAATTGACCGACGGATTATCGGCTGGCGTCGATGCTTCTTCTACCAAATGGTATCGCTCCTTCCGCGGACAAAGCCGAATCATCGGATTCGATTTGGGTAAAGCTTGCGCGGTTTCTCGCATCGAGGCGGGATTTTTGCACGCAAAGGCGCCCGCGATTTATGCTCCTCGTTATGTAAATATATATCTTTCCAACGACGGAACCGAATATGTCTGCGTAAAAAAGCACAACACCGAATATCCTCTTTACGATACGACTGTTGCACGATTTGACCTGTCGGTTGAGCTTGACGCAACCTACGAGGCGAGATACGTAAAGGTCGAATTTTGCTCGGATATCTTCACCTATTGCGACGAAATCCGCGTTATCGGTCAGGATGCTCTTACGGGAAACGAAACCAAAATTCCCGAATCCGAGGAAGCGGAAGAGGGCGGATTCTTTAAGTCCTTCGGCGATATTTCGGATATAATCAAGCTTTACAACGGCTATTACAAACCCGACAACAGCGTCGGAATTTTGACCGAGGAAAAGCTTTTGCCCTACGTTGCATATCTCGACACCGAGGGCAATATTGCAGGCAAAATGTTTGATTCTGTCGCGCTTGTCCCCTGTCACGGCGATTACCCCTCGGGCGGCAGGCTTGTGAAAACCAACGGCAAGCCGGGCGCGGTGATGTCGGATTGGGAGCTTTATTTCGAGTACACCTTCAAAGACGGTCAGGACCTCGACGCACTTAACAAGGTCGTCGGCAGGGTTTATTCCGAGCTTGATATCGACGAAAAAATGCCTGTTTTCCTTACGCTTCCGTACCCGACGGTTATGGAATCGACCTTCGGCGACATTGACGGAGACGGCATCGAAGAATATTGCAAAACGCTTGAAGAGCGCAAAAATATCGTTATGTGGTTCGCCGAAAAATGCATCGAGCAGTTTGGCGAAAAGGATTATGAAAATCTTGAATTGGCGGGATTTTATTGGCTTCGCGAGGAAATCAATTATTCCGATTCCGACCACGAGGCCGAGCTTGTTTCGGCGATTAACGACGACTTGAAAAAGCGTGGACTTTATACGATTTTCGACCCGTTTTATCTCTCTATCGGCTTTGACCATTGGGAAAGCTTGGGATTTTCGGGCGCGGTTATGCAGCCAAACGTGGCGTTCGACCATTATCCCTATTTCGAATTGGGAATGCTCGGCGAATTTTCACAGACGGTTTACAACAACCACTTAGGCGTCGAGATCGAAACCAACGAGCCTAGCGCATTTATGGGCGATAATTATCTCAAGGCGGGCTTTAATTACGAGGCATACCTCTTTAACGGCTATAAGAGCGGATATATGAACGCTCTGAAAACCTACTACCAAGGCGCAAACCCCGGCAGTATATACAATTTTTGCCATGCCGATATTTCGACACCCAAGGGTGTTTATTTAAGACGACTTTACGATTTAACTTATTCCTTCATTCACGGCGTTTATAAAAACGAAGCTCCGACCTTTGAGGTCGATGATATCGAGCTTTTTGAAGGCGACAAGCGTGCGCGTCAAAGCATAACGATAACCGATAACGACTCGTATTGGGGCGACGTAAGCGTCGAATTCGTCACCGAGCCCTCCCACGGAAGCGTAACCGCGGCGGCGGGTAACCGTGCACTGATTTATCTTCCCGACGCAGGCTTTGTCGGCGAGGACAGCTTCACGGTAAGGGTGACCGACGGATTTAATTACTCGGAGGAAAAAACCGTTAAGGTGACCGTGCGCGAATCCGAAAGCATCGGAGAAAGCAGCAGCGCCGATTCGAATTCCGACGGCTCGGAAATACAGAACAACGAAAAAGGCACTCCTGCTTGGTTGGTAATTGCAATTATTGCGCTTGTAATCGTCGTATCTGCGCTTGCAGGCGTTATGATGAATAAAAAGAAAAAGGGAGAAACCAAATGAGAAAAATCCTTTGCTGTCTCACGTTAATCGCATTTTTCCTCGCAATTCTTCCCGTATCTTCCGTTTCGGCGGGTTCACCTGTTATCGATGCTAAGGTTAAGCAGGTACAGGACGCAATGGACGCGGCGAAGGATAAGTATTTGTACTGCGACTACGAATACGTAGAATCTGTAATTTCGCAATTGGAGGCGCTTTCCGAACAATATGCCTCGGCATCGGCTTCCGATAAAACCAAAATTTCAGCCGAAGCCGACGAGCTTGTAAAGAAAGGTGTTTTCGCCTGCTATGAAAGCCGCACCGTCGAATACCGCGCGCTTTGGGTAAGACCTACTCAAAAAAGCAGGCAGGAGGTCAGCAGCTTTATTCAAACTCTTTACGACAACGGCATAAACACCGTTGGTGTAGAAACCTTGTATAATTCCACGCTGATTTTCCCCGCGCCCGAGGGAAGCGACTTTATTCAGAACCCCACCTTCAACGGCTTTGACGTGCTCGAGGCATACGTTGAGGAATGTCACGCGCGCGATATGGAGCTTCACGTTTGGATGCCTGTGTTCTATAACACCCACACCGGCAGCGAATATATGAAGGACAGCGTCTGGCAGAAGAACCCCGAATGGCACAGCATAAACAACTGGGGCGAAGACGAGCCCGTCAAGGACGGCACCTCGCACCGTTATCTCAACCCCGCGCATCCCGAGGTGCAGGACTTCCTTTTGGAAACCTACCGTTACATTCTTGAAAACTACGACATAGACGGCTTTGAGCTCGACTATATCCGTTACCGCGAATGCGGAAACGATGACTACGGATACGATGAAATCACCATTAAGGGATTTCAGGAGGCGTACAACACCGACGTCGTTCCCACCTACGACAAGAGCGCGTCTTGGTGGAAGGATTGGACTCAATACCGTTGCGACGTTATAAGCGGCTTTATCAAGCGTCTCCGCGATATGTTTGATACGGTTGCGCCCGACGTGCTTCTTTGCGCGGACGTTATGGCGGACCCGACCGAATCGATTTCGCATTGCTATCAGGATTACGGCACTTGGGTAAAAGAGGGCTGGATAGACCTTTTGAAGCCTATGTCGTACAGCTCGGGTGCGGTCAACAACACTTATAAGCATATCGAGCGTATGAACGGCAAATATATCACCGCAGGTATCGCGTCGTTCGAGGGCTATTTCAATAACTACGACATAGCAAATCACGTTGCGGTCTCGCTTTCTCAGGGAGCAGACGGCGTTCAGTTCTTCGAGTCTGTTGCTTATCTTAACAAAAATAACTATGAATATCTCGGCGGAACGGGTGTGTTCAGAAACCGCGCAATCACCCCGAATCTCGACATTTACGCGTCGTCAAACGCTGTTGTCGACTATGCATTGGGCAGAATTGAGGACGTTATCAAGCCTTTAGGCGGTTTAGACGACGCCGCCTGCGAGGAAATAACGGCGGCGCTTATCTCGCTCAAGCGCGATTTGGGAAGCAAGAGCAAAGCCGATGTCATCGCTTCGGCAAACGCAATTATCGAAAAGCTCGGCAACACCAATGCGGATGAGGCAATCAAAAAGGATCTTAAGTATCTCTGCCGTATACTCGAAAATTCGCACGATGAGCTTCCGATGGACGTTCCTATGATGATCGGCGACGTAAACAGCGACGGAATAATCAACCAGTACGACTATATTCTCGTTGTTCGCCACTATTTCGAAACCAGAAAGCTTACAGCAGACGAATTACTTTTTGCCGACGTAAACAACGACGGAAGCATAAATCAGTACGACTACATTCTCATTAAGCGTCACTATTTCGGCACCTATACCATTAAAAATTAATCAAAAAAGCCGTGCAGAAGGCTCTGCGCGGCTTTTTAGTTGCTTTTTGGAAATAACTGATTTAGCTCAGCCCGAAGCTTATGCCGATTGCGCCGTCGACCTGCTGCATGGTTCGCTCGTCGAGCTTACCCATACGCTCCTTTAAGCGTTGCTTGTCGATAGTGCGTATCTGCTCGAGCAAAATGACCGAGTTTTTCAAAAGTCCGCTGTCTTGGTCGTTGGCATTTATGCCTGCCTGCACCTCGATGTGCGTAGGAAGCTTTGTTTTGCCCGTTTTACTCGTTATCGCCGCCGCGATGACCGTCGGGCTGTATCGGTTGCCCATGTTGTTCTGCACGATAAGGACGGGTCTGATGCCGCCTTGCTCGGAACCGATAACCGGGCTTAAATCGGCGTAGTATATGTCGCCTCTGCGAATTCCTTCTTCGTTGTTATGTGTCTTCAAGGTTTTAGCTCCTTCTGTTTGTGTCACGTCTGATGACTTTTGTTATAAGTATATGAAAAAATTATCGGCGCGGATTCAATCGATATTCTTTTTTCATTACTAATTGTTTCCAAGCGATAAAATTTTATTCGAAGGAGATAAAAAAATGACCGTTGACGGGTATCAACGGTCATAAATGTGGTTTACATAATTAATATTCGATAAAGGTCTCGATGAGGTAATCGGAAAAGCGGTTTGTGAGGAAAACGCCCACGTAATTGATGACCGATTCATCGTGATAAAAGGGGTGGTTCGGGTCGACCGTTACGCTTCTCATCATCCAGGTGCCGATGCCGCTTTTGAAGGTGATTTTGGCGTAGTCGATGCCCGATTTATCGATCGCATCGATATAAAGCTCGAGGCTTTCGCGCATCGATTCGGCAGACTGAACACCGCCGATATAAATTTCGTAATATACGTTTTGATAAAGCTCGTCCTTGTCAGACAAAAGCAGTTTTTGATCGGGCAGAGAAGCGAATCCGTCGAAGAGCACCTCGAAGCTTCCTTCGGGGAAGTGATCGCGCAAAATTGCTGACATTTCAACGACATATTGCTCGCCGACCTTTGCCTCCATCAAGGAATAAAGGTCGTCGGTGAGCGCGTCGCCGTTAACCGAAATTCGGGCGCCCTCTGTCGGAAATTTGTCGCTTACTATATCGACGGAGTATGCCTTCGTATCGAAATTATAATAGACGTTCGAAATATCAAATTCGCCCAAAACCGAGTTGCCGCTTTGGGGATAATTCGCTTCGACGTATTCGTTAAGCGTCGCCTTCGATTTGATGCCCTTGATAGGATTTCCGACGAAAATAAGGCTTAACGTGATGCAGACAACAGCGCCGACTGCAATGATGGAAGCGCCCTTTTTTCGGTTCTTCTTCAAAGCGGGAATTCCGTGGTTGAAAAACAACACCGCAAGTAGACATAATGCGGTAAATGCTATCGTCGAGAGCATATTATCGCTTTCGACCGTGTTGAGAATAAAAACGGCGACCCCGAACATAACTATCTTCGTGATGAGATCGTATTTTATAAACGCCGAGGCGGCGCAGAGCAAAAATGCGATCGGAGTCATCGCCAAAATTCCCGCCGAGCGCCTGAAGCAAAAGGCGGTCAAGAAAGCAAGAATTGCGAGAAGCAAAAAGTTGAAGAAGGCGATAAGCTCTTTGTTTTCCTTAACGGACCCTTTCTCCTTTTTCGTCATTTATATTCCTCCATGTTGTAAGGGTTTGTGAGGCGGATAAGCAGCGCGGTATCATCATCCTGCTGCATTTTGTTCGGACGCTCTGCACCGCATTCGACGCATTTGTGCGTGATAACGAAGCCCTTTTTGGGGTGCGTCGTCACCGCGATGGGGCGCATAAGCGCTCCGCATTCCGAGGCGCGGTCGCCCGGATTTATGTCGAGGTGCCTTGAATAAAGGCAAAACGGGCAATGATTGCGCGAGGAATAGCCCAAGGGCGGGACCTCTTTTCCGCAGTTTCCGCAAATGAATCCGCTGTCATTTTTAGTGAAAAACTTTTCCTGCATAAGTAAAATCCGTAAAATTCTTGTAAATTTATGAAAAAGTGTTTGCATTTTTATTTTTATATAGTATAATACAAAATCGAGAGAAAATCAACCGTAAGTGAGGATAAAATGAGCGAAAACCAAAAAAACTCAGAAAATAAGGCTTGCGATATATCCGCTCGCCGCGGTGCAGTCGGCGGTCAGGCAATAATCGAGGGCGTTATGATGCGCGGCAAAAAGCACACCGCTATCGCCGTGCGCCGTATGGACAATAAAAAGATTTCGGTTACGAGGAAGGGCAATTCCTCGATTTCCGACAAATACAAATTCTTGAAGCTTCCGCTTATCCGCGGCGTCGTCAACTTCGTCGAATCGATGATTCTTTCGTTTTCGACGATCACCGAGGGCACCGATATGCTCGGTCTCGACGTTGCCGAGGAGGAGCAGTCGAAGTTCGACAAATGGCTCGAAAAGCATTGCGGTAAGTGGCTGATTCCGATTATTTCGGTTATCTCCATGATACTCGGCGTGCTTTTGGCGGTCGGTCTTTTCGTATTTCTTCCGACGATTATCGGCGACCTTTTTATCGACGGAATCTTTAACCTTCGCGGCGCTTCGGCATCGGTTTGGCGCAACGTTATCGAGGGTATTGCAAAGGTCGTTGTATTTATCGCATATATTTGGCTTACCGGCCTTATTCCCGATATGAAGCGCGTTTATATGTACCACGGCGCCGAGCACAAGAGCATTTTCTGCTATGAGGCGGGCGACGAGCTTACCGTTGAAAACGTCAAGAAGCATTCGCGCTTCCACCCGAGATGCGGTACCAGCTTTATGTTCTCGATGATCATTCTTTCTATCGCTATCGGCATCATCTTCCTTTGGGCTATCGAGGAAATTTGGCTCAGAAGCCTTTTGAAGATCGCGCTTCTTCCCTTGACCGTCGGTGTCGGCTATGAATTTATCCGCTATGCGGGCAGACACGATAACGCGGTTATCCGCGCGCTTTCGAAGCCGGGTCTTTGGATGCAGAATCTTACCACCCGCGAGCCCTCCGACGACATCATCGAGGTAGGCATAACCGCGCTTAAATGCGCTCTTCCCGACGATTTCGGCGATTTCTACGAGGAATGTCTCGCACGCATGGAATCCGAAGGTGCAGAAGCCGAAGACCTTGAAAATAACGGCGAAAGCCTTGAAAGCGAGGAGCAGAATCTTGACGCTTAAGCAATACAGAACCAAGCTTCGCGAGATGCTTTGCGAGATTTCACCCGATGAGGGCGACGTTATCGCGGATATGCTTCTTTGCGAGGCGTTAAAAACCGAGCGCGGATATCTTCTCGCGCATCTTGACGACGAAACTCCGCGTTCCATCGACGCGTTTATAAGCGGTGCGGTTTTCGAGCTTTCGCTCGGAAAGCCTATCCAGTACGTGCTGGGAAAATGTAACTTTTACGGCTATGAAATACAGGTCGGCGACGGCGTTTTTATCCCGCGAAGCGATACCGAAATCGGGGTAAAGGCGGCGCTCGGGCTTCTTAAGGACGGCGCGCTTTTTGCCGATATCTGCAGCGGTAGCGGCTGTATCGCGAAGGCGATCGCCTCCGAAAAGCCGTCTGTCAGCGGCTACGCGCTCGAGCTTTCGCTCAAGGCGCTGCCCTATACCGAAAAGAATCTTGCCGATTGTAAAAACGTTTCGGTGCGCCGTTTTGACGCGCTTGACGAGGACGACTATATCGAGCTCGCCTCGATTATCGAGCGTCCGCTTGACCTTGTTATCTGCAATCCGCCTTACATTCCGACCGACGATATCTTCACGCTTGACCCTCAGGTCGGCTTCGAGCCCGACAGCGCGCTCGACGGCGGCGAGGACGGCTTGAAATATTACCGTATGGTCACCGCGCTCGTTCCTCATATTTTGAAAAGGGACGGCATACTCATTTACGAAATCGGAATCGGTCAATGTGAGGACGTTTCGAAAATTCTTCAGGATGCGGGATTTTCGGTCGCTGTTTTACGCGATTACGGCAAAATTGACAGAATATTGGTTGCACAACGCAATTGAATTTGAGCCGAGGTTAACGCCTCGGCTTATTTTTTTGCAAAAATATAAAAAGGCATATTGACAAGAACGGAAATCCGTACTATTATTATATATTATATATAGTATATTAAAGGGCATCAAAGGGTGTTTATGAAACGCATCGAATCGCGCAATAATCAAACAATTAAAGATGTTGTCGCTTTGCGCGACAAGCGCGAAAGAGAGGAAAGGGGACTTTTCTGCTTCGAGGGCGTGCATCTGCTTGAGGAATACCTGCGTGCGGGAAATCTTCCTTACGCGCTGTTTATCCGTGAGGATGCGTGCGCGAGGTACAGCGACCTGCTCTCGGGCATCGATTGCGAAAAATACGAGGTGACCGACGCGGTATATTCGAAGATGAGCGAGGAAAAGGCGCCGCAGGGGATTTTGACGGTTTCGCGCTTTTTGGAAAACATCCGCTTCATCGGTGAGGACGTTTCCTTGGACGAATTCCCGAAAATGATAAAGGGCAATTCGGTAATGCCTGTCGACCTGCGCGATAACGGCAACGTCGGCACAGTCATTCGCACATCGGCGGCGATGGGCTGCGACGTGCTTCTTTGCGGCAGCTGCGCCGATATCTATTCGCAAAAGACATTGCGTGCGACGATGGGCGCGATGTTCACGAACGATATCTACGTTTGCCGTGACACTATCGGCGCGATAAGCGCGCTTCAGGGCGACGGAGTGCGGGTTATCGCCTCGGCGCTTACCGACAAGGCGTGCGTCTTGGGCGAGTTTGAAATACAAGAGCGCGACTGCTTCCTTGTCGGAAACGAGGGACAGGGATTGACCGACGAGGTTATTTCGAAATGCGATCTCACCTGCATAATTCCGATGTCGGGCAGGACCGAAAGCCTGAACGCGTCGGTTGCGGCGGCGATGCTTTTATGGGAAGCTAAACGAGGGAAGAATAAATGAGAAAAGCCTGCTTGTATATATGGCTTCAGCGTGCAGTCGGGTTTTACAGCAAGCTCCCAAAGCTTCTTTTTGAAAAATTCGACGATATCGAAGCGCTTTACGCCTGTGAGGATTTTTCCTTCCTCGGCGTGAAATATGAAAAGTATATAAAACGGTTAGAGCAAAAGGATACGAGCGAGGCTTACGAAATAGCCAAGCGCTGTATTAATTTGGGTGTCGAAACGACGGGCTACCTCGATTCGCGCTATCCAAGCAAGCTTAAGGAGATAGAAAATCCTCCCGCGGCGCTTTACTCTATCGGCAATTTCAGGGATTTGAATTCTCTGCCGAGCGTCGGCATCGTGGGAACGCGTGATATGACCGACTATGGCAAGAGAATAACCGAGGGATTCGCCTTTGAGCTTGCGAAAAACGGTATAACGATCGTAAGCGGACTTGCGAAGGGGATCGATACGGCGGCGCACAGAGGTGCGGTCGTCGCGGGCGGATATACCGTCGCGGTTTTGGGAAATCCTATCGGCGAGGTTTATCCGAAGGAAAATCTCAAGGCGTTTCAAACTCTTTACAAGCGCGGACTTGTGTTGAGCGAGCTTTATCCCGGTGCACCGAGGACGCGTGCCGATTTTCCTCACAGAAACCGAATCATAAGCGGAATGAGCTCGGCGATATTGGTCACCGAGGCGGGTGAAAACAGCGGTTCGCTGATAACCGCGCGCCACGCCGAAACTCAAGGCAGACGCGTTTTTGCGATACCCGGCAACGTGGGAGGAGAAAATAACGGCACCAACCTTTTGATCAAAAAGGGCGTGACTGCCGTGACCGAGCCTATCGATATGATAAACGCGATGGGGCTTTCGCACCCGAATTGGGAAAAGGTCGGTGACTCATCAGCAACGCGTGAGCTTCGGTCGTACGGCAACAAAAATAAAGCTCCGAAGCCGAAAATCGATCGCGAGGCAATCGTGCGCGAGGAGATAAAGACAGAGCCGAAGACAGAGCCGAAGAACGAGCCTGTCAAGGAAGAGGCACAATCGGGCAAGCCCTGCTCTGCCTCCGAAAAAATCATGGCGACGCTTAAGGGCAAGAAGGCGCTAAGCGCCGACGAAATCAAAATGGCGACGGGGCTTGATATCACCGAAATTATGTCGGAGCTGACGGTTTTGGAGATAGAGGGCAGGATAATCGCCATGGCGGGCGGAAGATTTATTTCCGCAAAATTCAATTAATGCTAATAATAACCTAAGATATATCCGCGCGGCGGAAAAACAGGAGATATTCGATGAACACACTTGTAATTGTTGAGTCGCCTCACAAGGCGAATACCATTAAGAGCTTTTTGGGAAAGGGATATAAGGTCAAGTCCTCGAAGGGACACGTGCGCGACCTCCCCAAAAGTAAACTCGGAATCGATATCGAAAACGATTTTGAGCCTCAATATATAAACATTCGCGGCAAGGGCGAGCTTATTAACGAGCTCCGCAAGGAAGCAAAGGCGGCAGACCGCGTATTCCTCGCAGCCGACCCTGACCGCGAGGGCGAAGCGATAAGCTGGCATTTGGCGAACGTCTTGGCGCTCGATCCCGCAAAGACCAAGCGTATCACCTTTAACGAAATTACGAAAAACACGGTCAAGGAGGCTATCAAGCATCCCCGTGACATAGATATGAACCTTGTAAACAGCCAGCAGACGAGAAGAATTCTCGACAGATTGGTGGGCTACAAGATTTCGCCGTTTCTTTGGAAGCACATTAAAAACGGGCTTTCGGCAGGCCGCGTGCAATCGGTTGCCACCCGTATCGTCGTAGAGCGCGAGCAGGAAATAAACGCCTTCACGCCCGAGGAATTCTGGGTAATTTCGGCGGTATTTTCAAAGGCGAGCGGCGAAAGCTTCAAGGCTAAATTCTATGGCCGCGACGGCAAAAAGACCGAGCTTTCGAACGAAGCTCAGGTCAAGGAAATATTAAGCGCTGTTTCGAAGGGCGATTTTAAGGTTGCCTCGGTCAAGCACGCGGTAAAGCAACGCCGCGCGGCACCTCCCTTCATCACCTCGACGCTTCAGCAGGAGGCGAACAGAAAGCTTTCTTTCCAATCGCAAAAGACCATGCTCATCGCGCAGGAGCTTTACGAGGGTGTAAATATCGGCGATAAAAGCACCTTCGGTCTCATCACCTACATGCGTACCGACTCGCTCCGTATTTCCGACGAAGCACGCGAGGCGGCAAAGAACGTTATCATCAATAATTACGGCGCGGAGTATTATCCCGCGACACCCAATAAATACAAGCTCAAAAAGAACGCGCAGGATGCGCACGAGGCTATCCGCCCGACCGACCCGACCATCACCCCCGAATCGCTTCGCGGCAAGCTCTCGAACGATCAATACAAGCTTTACAAGCTTATCTGGGAGCGCTTTATCGCTTCGCAGATGTCGCCCGAATTGCTCGATACCGTTTCGGCTGATATCGAATCGAACGGCGTAATCTTCCGCGCAAACGGCCACACCGTTAAATTCAAGGGCTTCGCGGCTGTCTATGGCGATATCGCCGACGATAACGTTGACGAGGAAAGCGGAGCAATGCTTCCCAAGCTTTCCGACGGCGAAGCGGTCACCGCGAACGAAATCACTCCCGAGCAGAAATTCACTCAGCCCCCCGCACGCTTTACCGAAGGCTCGCTTATCAAGGTGCTCGAGGAAATGGGCATCGGCAGACCTTCAACCTACACTGCGACCATCACCACGATAATTTCGCGCGGATACATCCGCCGCGACGGCAAATTCCTGCTTCCGACAGAGCTCGGTGAAATCACCACCGAAACCATGAAGAAGGCGTTTTCGCATATTGTCGATTACAAGTTTACCGCTGAAATGGAAGAGGACCTCGATAAAATCGAGGACGGCTCGAGCGAATACATCGCGGTTCTGCGCGAGTTTTATAAGCACTTCAGCGTTCAGCTCGAGGACGCCGAAAAGACCTTGGGTAACGAGCGAGTCGAGCTCCCGAAGGTCGAAACCGGCATCATCTGCGAAAAATGCGGCGCGGTAATGATAGAAAAAACAGGCCGCTACGGCAAATTCGCGGCTTGCCCCAATTATCCCAAGTGCCGCAACACCAAGCGTCTCGACGCCGAGGCTCCCAAGGAAAGCGAGCCTACGCCCGAAAAGAAGACGCAGGAGGTTATCGCGGACGAAAAATGCCCCAACTGCGGAAACGATATGGTGCTTCGCAAGGGACCTCACGGCAACTTCTTTGCCTGCCGTAATTATCCCGATTGTAAGACCGCCATTCCTTACCGCCGCGACAGCGGCATCGCCTGCCCCGATTGCGGCAAGCGTATTATGATCAAGCAGACCAAGAGTCGCAAGACCTATTATGCCTGCGAGGATTACCCCACCTGCGGATTCTCGTCGTGGGACCTTCCCACCGAAAGAAAATGCCCGAATTGCGGCTCCGCGGTGCTTAAGAAAAAGAACCGCAACTATTACTACTGCAAAAACAGCTGCGGCTTCGTAGAGGAAAAATAATCTCTCGCCCGAATGGAGAAAAATATTATGAAAATAACCGTAGCCGTTGATATAATGGGCGGAGATAACGATTCAAACGAGCTCGCGAAGGGCGCGATAAGCGCCGCGAACGAATTTGCGTCGTCCGGACTTGAGTTGATCATCGTCGGCACCGAGGAAGCGATCAACGCGCTTCCCGAGCTTCCCGCAAACGTCGTAAGCGAGGTAGGGGAGTCGGTCGTCGAGATGGAGGATGACCCCGGAATCGTTTTGAAGGAAAAAAAGAATTCGACAATGTGCGTCGCCTGCAGGCTTTGCAAGGAGGGCAGGGCGGATGCCGTTGTAAGTGCGGGCAACACAGGTGCGTTTTTCACCGCCGCGTCGCTTATTATCAGGCGAATTAAGGGCGTAAGACGTGCGGCGCTCGGCTCGATTATGCCGCTTCAGAACCATTTTGTTTTGCTCGATTGCGGTGCAAACCTCGATGCAACGCCCGAAATCATGAACCTTTACGCAAGAATGGGCTCGATATACGCCGAAAACGTTTTGTCGGTTAAAAATCCCCGCGTCGGACTTATCAATAACGGCACCGAATCCCACAAGGGAACCCAGCTTTACAGCGAAACCTATAAGCTTTTACAGCAGGATGAGCTTATCAATTTCGTCGGTAACTGCGAGGGCAAGATGATTCCCTTCGACGTCTGCGACGTGCTCGTCTGCGACGGCTTTACCGGCAATATCACGCTTAAGCTTATCGAGGGCATGGGCAAATTCATGTCGAAATCGATAAAGGATATCTTTCACGCGTCGGTCATCTCGAAGCTTGCGGGTGCGCTTACTTTGAAGCACACCAAGGCGTTAAAGAAAAGGGTCGACCCTGCGGAATACGGCGGCGCCCCCTTCTTGGGACTTGCAAAGCCGGCTGTTAAGGCGCACGGAAGCTCGGATGCCTATTCCTTCCGTTCGGCGATAAAGCAGGTAATGCTTTACTGTCAAAGCGGTACTATCGATAAGATAGCCGCGGCTATGGCGCACAAGAACGAAACCGCAACTAACGAAACTTCAACCGAGGAATAAAATGAGCGAAGAAAAAGGCTTTTCTCTTCTTGAAAAGGAAATAAATTACGTATTTAAGGACTCGCGGCTGCTCACCGTTGCGCTTACTCATTCGTCCTACTGTAACGAAAACCGCAAGCGCGGAATAGTTGTCAGCAACGAAAGAAGCGAATTTTTGGGCGACTCGATACTTTCGGTCATTACCGCAGAGTTTTTGTATCACAAATATCAGGATGCGGACGAGGGCTTTTTGACCCGCACCCGCGCCGCGCTTGTCTGTGAGGATACCCTCGCGCGATTTGCAAATAAAATTTCGCTCGGCGATTATATGCTGTTCGGCAAGGGCGAATCGGCGTCCTCTGTCGGCAGACACAGAAAGAGCACCATCGCGGACGCCTTTGAGGCGCTCATCGCGGCGATATATCTCGACGGCGGTATGGAAAGCGCGAAGAAATTCGTGCTCCCCTTTATCGAGTCAAACGTCGAAAACGTCATAAAAATCGGCACCGAGGATTATAAATCGCGACTTCAGCGAATCGTTCAGCAGACCCCCGAGGAGGTGCTTTCCTACGTTCTTGTGAGCGAGGAGGGACCGCCTCACGACAGAACCTTCGGTTACGAGGTTTATCTGAACTCCAACCTGCTCGGAAGGGGCAGGGGCAGGACCAAGCGCGAGGCTGAGCAGGAGGCTGCAAGAGAAGCCTTGATTTTGCTCGGTGAGCTCGATGAAAGCGCATCGTAACCTGCCGTTTTTCGTCCCCTTTGCGGGTTGCCCGAACTGCTGTGTGTTTTGCTCACAAACAAAAATTACGGGTAAATCTGCCGAAAAGGACGCAAAAACCGAAATTGACGAATTAAGAAGCCTGCTCGAAGCCGAGCAGGGGAGATGCGAGGAAAGCCAGATCGCCTTTTTCGGCGGAAGCTTCACGGCTATCGAGCGCGAGCGTATGGTATCACTGCTTTCTGTCGCGAACGAATATATCGAAAAGGGAGTTGCGGGAAGCATACGCATCTCTACCCGTCCCGACTGCATCGATGAAGAAATTTTGGCGCTTTTAAAGCAATACCGCGTCAAAAACATAGAGCTGGGAATTCAAAGCACCGACGATTTGGTGCTTGAGGCAAGCGGAAGAGGGCATGATTCGTTTTCCTCCTTCGAGGGTGCGAGATTGATAAAAAATCACGGCATCGACTTTTGCGGGCAGATGATGATAGGACTTCCCAATTCAAGCCTTGAAAGCGAAATGCAAACCGCACGCGATATTGTTAAAATGGGGGCGTCCGAGGCGAGGATATACCCGACGGTCGTTTTCGAGGGAACCAAGCTTTACGATATGACGTGCTCGGGCGAATATATCCCGTTGACGCTTGACGACGCGGTCGAAAGAACCGCGAAATGCTATAAAATCTTCCTCGACGCGGGCGTAAAAATGCTGAGAATCGGCTTGCACGCGTCGGAAAACCTGAAAAACGCGCCCTACGGCGCAAAGCACGAAGCCATCGGCGAGCTTGTTAAAAGCTACGTTTACTGCGATATCATAAAGGAGCTTGCGGGCAACTGCGAGGGCAGGATTTTGGATGTCACGGTAAGACGCGCCGATCTGTCCATGCTATGCGGACACGGCGGATATGCAATAGCACGGCTAAAAAGGGAAACAGGCTGTAAGGATGTAAAAATCAGCTGTGCCGATATCCCTCAATTCAAACCATTGATTTCAACAAGGAGTGTATAAAATATGCGCCTGAAAGCAATAGAAATGCAGGGCTTTAAGTCGTTCCCCGACAAAACCCGCATCACCTTCGACAGCGGCGTGACCGCAATTATCGGCCCCAACGGCTCGGGTAAATCGAATATTTCCGACGCTATCCGCTGGGTTTTGGGTGAAATGAGCGCGAAATCGCTTCGAGGAAGCCGAATGGAGGACGTTATATTCAACGGTACCGCATCGCGTACCGCGGCAAACTGCGCCTCTGTTACCCTCTGTATCGACACGGAGGAGGAATATAACCGCGCAAACCACATCACCATCGAATCCGAGGCGGAATCGGAGGAGGAATCGGCTAAAAGCGGTGCGTACAGACTTTCCGATTCGACCGAGGTCAACGTAACACGTAAGCTTTACAGAACCGGTGACAGCGAATATTACATAAACAAAAAGCAGGTTCGTCTTAAGGACATTTACGAGCTCTTCTACGACACGGGCATCGGCAGAGAGGGCTATTCGGTCATCGGTCAGGGTAAGATCGCCGAGGTGCTTTCGCAAAAGGACGACGAGCGCCGCTCGATTTTCGAGGAGGCGGCGGGTATTTCGAAGATCCGCTATAAAAAGCTTGAGGCTGAACGCAAGCTTCGCGATACCGAAAACAATTTGGTGCGCGTTAACGATATACTTTCCGAAATTTCCTCGCGCATCGGTCCCTTGGAAAAGGAAGCCGAAAACGCAAAGCAGTATTTGGTCTTGAGCGAGGAAAAGAAGGGCATTGAAATCACCCTTTGGCTCGACAGACTCGATTATCTCCGCGCGCGCAGGGTTGAATGTGAGCAGGAGCTTGCAACCGCAAAGCTCGCGTTCGAAACCGCCGAAAGGGAGGTTATCGCCTGCGACGAGGCTACCGACAGAATTTTGAACGAAACCTACGAATTTTCGCGCATTATGAGCGAATGTGAGCGCGAAAAGACCGAGGCTGTACATAGAAAGGGCGAGGCAGAGGGTAAAAAGGCTGTCTGCGCTAACGATATCGCCCACGCCGAGGAATCGGCAAACGACGCGAAGAACGCCATTTCTTCGGCTGTTTCCGAAAAGGCGGAGGCTGAAAAGATTACCGCCGAATGTAAGGAAGCGCTTTCGTCGTATGAGGAAAAGCTCTGCCAATTCGAAAACGAATCGAGAAACGCGGAGGCGGAATACGAGCGTGCGAGAGGTGCGTCGCTTGCATCCGACAGCGAATACGAAAATTCGGTTGCAAGGCTTGAAATTTTAAACAACCAAAGGTCGTTGCTTTCTGCGCGTGAGGCGGGATGTGTTGCATCGCTTGAGGCGGAACGCAGAACCGCGTCCGAAAACGCCGACAGATTAACCGCCGCTCGCGAGCGCATGAAGGCGCTTGAAGCCGAAAGCGAGCGAGTCGACACGCTTCTTGCCGAGGCAACAAAGCTTATAAACGACACCGAAAATAAAATAATCGCGCTTGATTACGAGCGTGCGTCGCTGCTTTCGTCGCTTCGAAGCATTAACGACGAGATTACCACCGAAAAAATCGCGCTTTCGGGTGAAGAGCAGCGCAAGGAGCAGCTTACCCGACTTGAAAACCTTTTGGAGGGCTATTCCGAAAGCGTAAAGCGCGTTATTAACGACTGCCAGAACGGCGTTATCAAGAACAACGGCGAAAAAATCGGACTTTACGGTACCGTTTCGAACATAATCGCATCCGAAAGCGAATACGTAATAGCGCTTGAAACCGCGCTTGCCGCAGGCGTTCAGTTCATTGTCGTCGATAAGGAATCCGACGCGAAGGCTTGTATCCGTTACCTCAAGGAAAACAAGCTCGGACGCGCGACCTTCCTGCCGCTTCAAAGCGTCGACGGAAAGCGAAGCGACGTTTCTCAGATCGAGGGCATGAAGGGCTTTATCGGCATCGCGAGCGACCTTGCGAAGTACGATAAAAAGTTCGAGGGTGTCGTAAACGATCTTCTCGGCAGAACCGTTATCGCCGATAACATCGATTCGGCATCGGCAATCGCGAGAAAAAGCGGATTTAAAATCAAAATCATTACGCTTGACGGTCAGGTAATAAACGCGGGCGGTAGCTATACCGGCGGCTCGTCGGCTGTTAAGGTCGGCGTATTCACCCGTGCGATGGATATCGAACGCTTGGGTGAAAAAATCAAGGAGCGCGAGGATAAAATCAAGGCGCTCGAGGCAAAGCAGGAAAGCACCACCGAACAATGCACGAAGGCAGACGGCGAGCTTGAAGCGCTTCGTCTTACCCTTTCCGCCGCTAACAACCAAAAGGCGGCTCACAATGCAACCCGCGATTCGTTAAACGTCCGTATCGAGGAAGAAAACGGACGAATCGGCTCGCTCACGCTTGGCGGCGAAATACTTAACAAGCTTGAGCTTGAGCTCAAGGAAATCACCGACGAGGCGGCTCGACTTAACGAATCTATCAATCAGGCGATGACCGCGAGGGATAACGCAAGAGCGCAGTCGGAATCGCTTAAAAAGGCTGAAGAATCGGCATTTGAGCTTGTAAGCAACGCGAGAATGGCGCTCTTCACCGCGAAAAACGAGGTTTCGGTTGCGAACGAAAGGCTTTCTATCTCGCTTCGCCGCGAAACCGAGCTTCAGGCGCGTATCACTATCGGCTCGGCATCGGTTGAAAAGGCGGATAACGTCATCCGCGAATGCAGGCTCGAAACCGAACGACTCAACGCGGTTTGCATTGAATGTGACAGCGTTATTCAAAATTGCGACAAGCGCTTAAACGAGCTTGTTTCGGGCAGAGAAGCCAAGGAAAAGCAGCTTAACGAAATGCGTGCAAAGCAAAAAATCGTAGCAACTGCGAAGGAGGAATCCTTCCGCACGCTTACCGAATCCGAAATGAAGTTCAATTCGGTCAACACCGAATTCGATACCGTCACAAGCAAGCTTTGGGACGAATACGAGCTCACCTATTCCGACGCAGAATCCTACCGTCTTCCCAAGGAAAAGATGGATAAGGGCGCGTCGAGGCTTGCGTCGCTCAAGGCGAAGATTCGCGCAATGGGCGTCATCAACGTCAATGCAGTTGAGGAATACCGCGTAACCAAGGAAAGGTTCGACTTCCTCACCGAGCAGACCGACGACCTCAACAAGACTCGCATTTCGCTTGATAAGACTATCGCGAAGCTGTCCTCGGGCATGAAGGAAACCTTCCTTGAATGCTTCGAAAAGATAAACACAGAATTCAACGCCGTATTTACCGAGCTTTTCGGCGGCGGCAGCGCAAGGGCGGAGCTTACCGACCCGATGATGCCGCTTGATTGCGGAATTGACATAGTATTAAAGGTTCCCGGCAAGAGCGTTCGAAGCATTTCGCTTCTTTCGGGCGGTGAGCAGTCGTTCGCGGCTATCTCGCTCTACCTCGCGCTTCAAAGGGTCAACCCCTCGCCTTTCTGCGTATTCGACGAAATCGAATCGGCGCTCGACGACGTAAACATCGTTAAGCTCGCATCCTACGTCCGCAGAAACAGCGATAAAACTCAGTACATCCTCATCACCCACCGTCGCGGAACCATGGAGCGTGCCGACACCATCTACGGCATCACCATGCGTCAAAAGGGCATTTCGGATTACATGAAGCTGAATATGGCGAAGTTGGATGATATAATTAAAGAATACGCTGAGTAGACTGTTGTGATTTGAAAGGGGTCCATAGCGGCGCAGAGCGCAAAAATGCTCTGCACAAACACGCCACTCGCAGTAGGTTTCTACAGCTTCGCGTCGTGTTTGCACAGTCTGCATCCACTCTGAACCCCTTTAACAGACTTGAAGAAAGACAAATTCGGGTCCATAGCGGCGCAGAAGTCGCTGACGCTCTCAATGAAAATGGCAAGCATTTTCATTGGTTTTTGTGAGCGTCGGTCACTCGCGTAGCATTTGTGCGCGCCTTCGGCTTGTCCAAATGCTCGACGCTCTAAGGTATATTTTCCAAGGCGCATGTCCTTGGAAAATATGGGATTTTTAATTGAAAGTTTTGTGAATCGAAAGATTTGCGAATCGAAAGTTTTGTGAATTAAAAGTTTTGCGGTTGATTGTTCTAAGGAGAAATCATGGGATTTTTTGATAAACTTAAAAACGGCTTAAAAAAGACGAAGGACGTGCTTTTAAAGCCTGTAAACGATTTATTTTCGTCCTACGACAAGGTAGACGACGATTTTTACGACGAGCTTTTGGATCTCCTCATTATGGCGGACGTCGGGGTAGAAACCTCGGATTATCTCGTCGAGGAATTAAAGGCGCGCCTTAAGGAAAAGAAGATCAAGGATGCGTCTCTTGCAAGGGACGAATTCCGCACCATTCTTACCGAGGCGGTAGGCGAAAGCGGCGATTTGAGCTTCGGAAGCGGTCTCAACGTCATTCTCATTATCGGCGTAAACGGCGTGGGAAAAACCACCTCTATCGGTAAGATCACCCATTGCCTTAAGGAGCAGGGAAAGAAGGTTATGCTTGCGGCAGCGGACACGTTCCGTGCGGCGGCTGCCGAGCAGCTTTCTATTTGGGCAGACCGTAACGACGTGCCCATTATTCGCCAGAACGAGGGCGCAGACCCTGCCGCCGTTGTTTTCGACGCTGTCGCGGCGGCTAAAAAGGCTGACGTCGACGTGCTTATCGTTGACACCGCGGGCAGACTTCACAACAAAAAGAA
>JAZRGS010000068.1:0-14890 GCA_045644305.1 Eubacteriales bacterium
AAATGCACTCCCTTTTGGTGTAAGGGAGTGCAAAGTTATTTTAGGGGGTGCATTTTTAGGTCAGGGGGGTGCAAATCGGGGTTAGGGGGTGCAAACGCTTACGATTATTTAAGATACCTACCAAAAAACTGCTTCGTTTCAGGAAGACATATAACCTTAAACATATATTTTTCGCTTTTATCTCTAAAAACAATGTAAGTATTTCCAGCATTACTATATCGATAACCGCGCACTCGCATAGAATAACCAATTAGAGTTTCTGCTGTGGCAATATCTCGAATGAAAAATGTTTTTTCTTTTTTTATTCCGAAGTAGTAATCTACAGCAATAATCACATCGCCAACAATTTCAACGTATGCCTTGTCCATATCCCTCTGTGTTATCACAATTAGTATCACAAGTACAGACAAAGGGGCAAGAATCACAACGGCTGGCATAATGCTATTTATATATAGAGAACATACAACGGCCACAAAAAGAAATAACGCAATTATCAAACCAAAACCGAAGGTAAGCATGATCTGAACAGACTTCTTAGTTTTGATTTTGGGTGTTCTGTCATGGGTGTTAAACCTCATAGTATCACCTCTTTATCCATAATATAGCATATTTTCTTCTATGATTCAACGATTGCTCCTATAAAACAACGATTATGCTTATATTTTAACGAATATCAATCGTTTAACGATGTAAAATGGCGTAATCAAGAGACTTGTTAGTTTTCCGACCTAAAAGTTCGTAAAATTTCAATTTTAGGTATAAAATAACCGTCATTCCGTTGTATCAGAATGACGGTTATTCTTTGGCAAAAAACTATAATTTTGATACAAAACAGATTTCTTTAACATTAGCGGCGAATTCTGTATCCCACCCATCAGGAATAGTTAAATGCTCTCCTTCAATAACCAGTTTACAGGAAAGGTTACAAAATGCATGTTTTTTTACACGCTTTACCATATTTGGAATGACAAGCTCTTCTACCTCATCAAGCCCCCAAAATGCTTGAGCGCCGATTTCGATTACACTCTTTGGTATGTTTATTTTCTTAATTTCAGTAAAATCGAAAAAAGTATTGTCTTCGATAAATTCAAGTGTTGACGGTAGCAAAATTTCTTCAATCAAATCGTCATAAATATAGTTGCAGATATCCTTAAAACCTATCTTGACTGCTCCTTCGGGAACAATGAGAACGTTTTCTTTGATAATGCACTCCATAAATACACCGCCTTTCTCGAATTTATTATAGCATAAAAACATAAAAACCGCAATCCCTTTGTCAGAGTTGCGGTTATTCTTTGGCTGAGAAGGAGAGATTCCTCCGTGTCCGTTGCGGCTACATACGCCACTCCGTGGCTCTTTCGCCGCCGTCCACTCCGCGGGGCTACCCAAACAGTCCCCCGGACTGTTTGGCTTACGCCCTTCGAATCTCTTCAAAACAAAACAAAAAACCATCCAGCGGATGGTTTCTTGTTTTGGCGGAGAAGGAGAGATTCGAACTCTCGAACGGGGTTAACCGTTACACGATTTCCAATCGTGCGCGCTCGACCAGCTACGCGACTTCTCCACGGGTCTACATTTTGCGTCGTTTCCTCAACGCGCTTGGATATTATATCACAGCAAAACCGACTTGTCAACACAAAATTTTCTTCTATTTGCGTTTTCGAAGGGATTTTTTGGATTTATCAATAAAAAAACGCATATAATAACCCCGAAAAAGTCAAAAAGAGAGTGATAATATGCTTCCGCAGGAGCCGTACAAGAAAATTTTCGCGATCTCCGCCTACATCGCTATCGGGCTGGGAATCGCTTATTTGATTTTTAACTATCTGCTTTTTGCCCTTTTGCCCTTTCTGATCGCATATCTTTTCGCCGAATGCTTCAAGCCTATCATGGTCTATTCCGAAACCCACAAAAGCTTCCCGAAAAAGAGCTTTGTGCTGTTCGTGATTTTGCTTGCGTCGTTCTCGATCGCAGGCTTGATATATGCGCTCGTTCGCCGCGTCGGCATTGAAATAAGCGAGCTTGCTGCCCGATTAAGCGACACGATTTCGCGCATAAACAAAGATGAGGAATACGCCTCGCAGGTCATCGACAAGCTCAACTCGATGGTCCCCTTTGTCGACGTAAGGGGCAGGCTTTGGGAGGTGCGCGCGAACCTTGACGAGGAGCTTTGGGGCGCAGCCATGGGGCTTGGCGACAAAATGTCCGACAGCCTTGTGCCGGCGATAAAGTCGGTTGCCGCCTTTCTTCCCAAGCTGATTTTCGGCTTCATCGTAACGATTCTCGCGACCTATTACTTCACGATCGACAGGGTAAGGGTCAATTGCTTTTTCCTTTCGCTGTTTCCTAAGGATTTCCAACCGAAGCTTATAAAGGCAAAGGAGATGTTTGCCGATTCTGTCGGAAAATATCTTCGCGCTTACGGAATCCTGTTCTGCATAACCTTTGTCGAGCTTTTAATCGCGTTCATGGTCTTGCGCGTCGGATATTCCTTTGTTCTTGCGCTTGTCATCGCGCTTGTCGATATTCTTCCGGTGCTTGGTACAGGTGCGGTGCTTGTGCCGTGGGGCGTCGTTTCGCTTATAACCGGCAATTACGGCAGAGGCGTCGGAATCCTCGTCGCGTATGCAATAATAACCGTCGTGCGTCAGGTTATCGAGCCGAAAATCGTCGGCAAATTCATCGGACTTTCACCCCTTGCGGCGCTTGCATCGATGTATATCGGCCTTAAGCTGATGGGGATAGTCGGGATATTCGCCTTCCCGTTGCTCACGATTTTGGCAAAAAGAATTCTCGAATCGCGCAAAAGCGAAAAAAATTGCGAAAAAATGTGACAAATTCGACGTTTTTATCGTCTTATATAATGTAAAACACCAAAAGGGAGGTTTTAATATGAAAAAGGTTCTGATTACAATAGGCGTGTTTATCCTTCTGCTTTGCTCTTGCGTAAGCGAGGCGCCGATAAACGACGAATCGCTTGTCGAAGGCGCTTCGAATCTATCCGAAATCTCGTCGGAGGCGCAGAACGCCGATTCCTCGGATCCATCGCAAACGAGCGAGGCGCCGCTTAAGCCCACCGAAATCTGGTACAGCTCGGGCGAGCTGACGCATTATGAATTCCGCAAAAGCCCCGACGGATATTTGGTTGAAACTGCAAAGCACTTTCACGATGAGGCTTGGGAAAAATTGAGCTCGATCTCCATCAGCGTTAAGAAGGACGGGAAGCTTTTATATTCGAGGGTGGAAACCTTCGACGAAAACGGCGAGCGCAACGGGAGCGCATATTGCAGCTATGACGACGGAAACGAGATTGATAGAGT
Organism: Eubacteriales bacterium; assembly: GCA_045644305.1. Taxonomy (GTDB): domain Bacteria; phylum Bacillota; class Clostridia; order Oscillospirales; family CAG-382; genus Coliplasma. The sequence goes on from JAZRGS010000068.1 coordinate 3,321, forward strand.
CAGCATATCACACAACGGTAAGAACCTTCAAAGTCGTTTTTTCAGAAACGGAAAACTTTGCGAGGAATACATCACGAGAGACGGAGAATTGATTTACATCTCTTTGGTTTCGGGTGATACACAGACGACCACCTATTACATAGACGGCAAGGTGAATCATATCGAAAAGCGCTATCCTACCGAAAATCCCGAAAACGATGGATACGATTCTTCCACCTATGCGACCTATGACGGCGAAATGAACCTTTTGTCGTTGAATTACGGCAGAAAGACCGAATATAAGCTTGATGACGGCAGAAAAGTCACGCTTCATCTCGACGATCCGTCAGATAAGCAGTATGTCGAGCTCTACGTTGATGACAAGCAGATCGCGACGTTTTATCGTGACACAGCCGCTAAAATAATCAACTTCGAAGAGATCGCGGACGGTTACAGCGAAGCCTACGTCGAAAAGACGTATGAGGAATACCGCAAAAAGGTGGAGGCCGAAGGCGAGATAACCTCGAAGTGGTACGAGCTTTATATAGACGGCAACTAAAAAAAGAGAGGCGAAAGCCTCTCTTTTTGCGTGAAGTTTTGTTTAGTTTCTGCAGTCGACGAGCGAAACGTTTTGAACGTCGGGGAGAGAAGAAAGCGCGTTTACGAGCTTGGTGTGCGAGCCCGAAATTGCGATTTCGTAAATGACCTCGTGATAGTCGTTGTTGCTTACGAGCGAGGAAAGTCGGTTCGCGATTTTATTTTCGGAAAGGAGCCTTGCCGTGTAATCAACCGCCTTGTCGGAGCTTGCGCGGACGACGAGGAGATAGGGTCTTGCACCGACCGAGGAGAGCTTCAACACGATAAACGCCGCAAGTCCGATGAAGAGACAGCCGACGATGGTGATTTTGTAAAAGTGCGCGCCTGCGGTGATGCCCGAAGCAACTGCCCAGAACATGAACGCGGTGTCGCTTGCGTCCTTAATCGCGGTACGGAAGCGGATTATCGAAAGCGCACCGACCATACCGAGCGAAAGCGCGAGGTTCGAGGTTATCGTAAGAACTATCATCGCCGAAATGGGGGTGATGAGAAGCAAGGTCACCTCGAAGGTGCGGTTGCGGGAAATACCGCGAAGCGTGAGGCGGTAGATAAGAAGAATAAACAAGCCCGAAAGGAACGCCACAACAAGCGAAAGAATGATATCGGGCAGTGTGATTTCGGAGGAAAAGCCCTCTAAAACACTTTTTTTGATTGCGTCAAAAACACTCATTTTTAAAGTCTCCTTTTATATCGTAGGCGCATTTCTGCACAGCGCGTATTTTGAAACCGAAAGCTGCATTCCGTAGGTGTTGACCGCCTTGCGGATGAATGCGGGACAGCGCTCGGAATATTTAACTTCCATAATGATTTTGTCCCTGCCGATTGCGGGAAGGGCGGATTTGGTATCGCCGAAGAGGGTTGATTTTTCGGGAGGGAGCGAATCGACGTTCTTGTCGAATGTGATTCTTATTCCCAAGGGCTTGAAAATGTATGCCTCGCGGTCATAGCGAACCGAAACCGCAGGCTTAAATCCCTTTGTGCGCATTTCCGAAACCAAGCCGAAGCAGTCTGCATTTTCGTCGATGTGAGTCCCTGCGAGAATCGCGTCGAGCTCGGATTCGCTTATCTGTGCCGAATGCTTTTCGGTAACGATTCCGCGCTTGGTCTTGCGCTCCAAGCGAATCATTTTTTTGCTTCCGCCGTAGGTTCTTATGCGGAATTTGATGTGGACGGCGTTTCCGTCCTCCTTTTCGGCGAGCGCTGTGTCGAACGCGTCGTCGAAATACATCGAGCAGATCGAATATTTGCCGTTTTCACCGTTTTTGTCGGGCTCTAAAAGCGCGCGCACACGGCTTGCAATAATCGAATATTCGTCATAGCCGATCAAAAATTTTTCTTCGCGGCGTTCAGCCATTCGAAACCGCCTCCTTATCACACGTTAAAGCCGTAAGCGCGCATTTCCGAATCGGAAAGCGAAAAATACGACTTAACGTAGTTGATGACATAGCTTTCGCGGTTACGGCCGAAGCTTTTAAGGCTTTCTACCGAGGATTCCCAGGTGGAATAGTTGCGGTTCCAACGAACGCAATCCTTGCCTATGTCGTTGACGATCAATGCCTTGAACTCGTCGACGTAGGCGTCGATATTTTCGCTTGTCCAGACGTTGTTGAGCTGGTAAGCGATTTCTTCAAGGAACTTCTTTTTGAATTCGGGGTTCTTGAGCAGAGCGTTTATAAGCTTTGTCGAAAACATATCGCTGCTGCCGGTGCCCGCGGGGTTTAAATGCTCGGAAACGGTGTTATAGTTTGCCGAACGGAAGGCGTGGTCGACGTCGTACATTATCCAACGCCATTTTCCGCCCTCGTAGGTGAAGAATCGGATGTTTCCGTTATCGGTGTTGCAGATTATCATTTCAGCCACGATGTAATCGATATAATTTTCGATGTCCATCTGCGACGCCATATAATTGTAATGCTCGGGAAGGCGGAGGTCGTGGCTTGCGGCGTAGTTGACGAGCGCGGTGTATTCCTCGCTGGTTCTGCCGTTCGCGACGGTTACGGTCGCCTCGCTCGGGTCGACGTTATAATGCTGTGCAACGTAGTTTTCGTTGAGCTTTTCGCGGATGAAGTAAAGCCCCCAATATTCGCCGTTGAGGTAAAGCACGACGGGACGGCAGTTTTGCACGTCAAGTCCGAGCATATCGTTCGCCATCGTGGTTACCATCGCATCACGCATCGAGGAGTATTTAAAATCCTGTCCCGTGTTACGAAGAACCAATGCCTCGTAGCTTTTTAATTCGCAGTCGGTGAATAATTGGTAATCAAGGCTCGACGAGCCGTAGGAGGAGCGAAAAAACAGCGCGAACGACTTCTTGGGAAGCGCGCGGGAGAGGCCGCCGAATATGCGGATTCCGCAATTTTCGTTAAAGCCCTCGTCTACCTGCGAGAAAAAGGAAACGGTTCCTTCTCTTTCCCAGCGGTTGTAATAATTCGCGCCCTCATAAGGGAATGCGGCGTTTGCGCGCGGGCCTGTTTCGTAAATGCCCGAGTAATAATCCCAAAGGTTCGAGGGCTCTGTTACAAGCGAAATCGCTTCGATGGTATCACCCTCGCCGACGATATAGGTAAGGTCGGTTATCGGACTTTTATTTTTACCGTTCGAAACCGCAAAGCAGCGGATGACGGTGGTTTTTGAAATGTTAAGAGGCGAGGTATAAAGGGTCGAGCCTGCGGTCGGCTCGGTGCAATCGAGGGTGTAATAAATGTTGCCCTCGCCCGAAAGCGTAACCGTGATGCCTTCGTCGTAAACACCCTGCGGAAGCGACGCCTGAGGAGCGGGCGTTGTTTCGTTGGCGCGCGCCGAGTTTGTCGCTTCGGGGGACGCGGACTTAAGAACCGCAAATCCGTCCTCGCCGTCGGGTCTGCCGAACGAGGTGTTCGGAGCAAGCGAGGGAACCGCGACCACGTCGACGATTTCGTCGCCGTTCGAAAGGGTTATCGTTTCGCCCGAGGAATTAATGCCGAAGTTGACCACGTGATAACCGAGCGGAACGTTTATTGCGTCGCTCGAAAGTATTATGATTGCGTATCCGCCTGCGGGGATTTTAACGCCGTCAAGCGAGCCTGTGCGGGGCTGCTCGGGGTCGTCGGAGAGGAACCAGCCGGTAAGGTCGATTTCGCTATCGCTGTTATTGTGGAGCTCGATGAAATCGTGGTAGGTTTTGAAGGGGCCGGGGATATATGAGGTGTTGAGTGAAACCACCTCGCTGATTTCAATATCCTTCGGACGAACCGATGCGGCGTAAAGCTTTTCGCCCTCGGCATCGTTCTTAAAGCCTATCGAAATTGCGCCGTCGACGTAAACGGCACTTCCGTTTTCGTTCGTGTAGCTGCGCGAATTACCTCTGCCGGCGTTTACGCAGGGGATATATTCGCCTCTGCGGAAGTCGGGTGCGGTGAGATAAACCGATTCGCCCGACGAAAGCGCGAATCCGCAAATATTATCGCCGACGCCGTTTTCGGCGTAAACGACGAGGCATTCGTTTGACTTGAGAATCGTCGAGGGAAGCGCGAATTTGTAAGGATCGTCCGTGGAATCGCTCAAATACCAGCCGCTCGTCGAAACGGGAAGGCTTGATACGTTGCAGATTTCAATGACGTCGCGGAGCTTTCCGCCATAGGCGGTGCCGTCCTGAGAAAGAAGAATTTCGCTTATAACAAGGTCGGCGTTCGGGTTGATGCGCGTGCTTTCAAGCGCCTCTCTGCCCGCTTCGTCGTTATCGAATCCGGGGGTCGCGAGCATTATCGAATAATTGCCGTTCGCCTCGCGCGATTGCGAGTAGTTCGCGTCGCAGGGCTCGACCGCCTTCGAGGTGTATTTGGAGCCGTAGGAGATTATAACGTCTTCGCCGTTTGAAAGCTTGAAATCTGAGTGAAATTCGCCGTTTTTGCTTACGAAATCCTTGCCTGATGCGTAAACGAGCATTATTTCGCCGGGGGCGAGCGTTTTTTCGGGAAGAGCACAACGCGAGCGGTCCTTAAGTGTGTCGGACACGAAATAGCCCTTGGTAGAAATTGCCGATTGCGAAATGTTCTTGATTTCGATTATATCGCAGAAATCGCCGTCACAGTCGGGTAAAGACGAGCCGTTGGCGGTCAAAATTTCGTTGATCGCAAGCGAAAGCGTCGCATCCTTCGAGCCTTCGCGGAAGGCGGTCACTCCCTCGGGAGTGTTGGGATATCCGGGTGATGCGTCGAACGAGAGCTCAAAGCCGTCGTCACCCCAAAGCATAACCTCGTCGGAGCGCGATTTTTCGGTGTACGCCTTGTCGATGACGGTTCCGTCCCAAGAAACGAGCGCGATATATTCGTTTCCGTCGCTCGAAAGCCTAAAAGGAACGTCTATGCCGTCGAGGTAAACGATAAGATAGCTTCCTGCTTCGAAGGTGATGTCGCCGAAGGAATAAGCCTTGCCGTTGCCAGTGTCGTTTGCAAGCCCGAAATCGGCGAGATTAAAGGTTTCGCCGTAATTGTAAAGCTCGATATAGTCGGGATAATCGCCCGAATCGGTAGCGATTATCGATTTGTTGGACGAGCATATTTCGGTTATTCGAACGCAGATATTTTTCATTTCGCCGTCATAGAAAACGGGGGTGCCGACCTTATTTTCGACAAGCACCATCACCGCCACGCCGAGAAGCATACAGCTGGCTAACAGTACGGCGATCATTATGTCTCTTTTTGTTTTGTTGGAAAGAGGTTTTTTTGCCATTTTTATTACTCCGAAAGCATATATTGAACAGACGTGCCGCTCATATTACCGTAAAAAAACATATATTTATGTTATTATACCACATATAATGCAAAAATTCAACAATTTATGCCGGTTACAAACAAAAAAAGTCTCGTTTAAGAGTAAAGTGATAAATTACCTTAAACCAGACTTTTTATATTTTACATATTTCTCGAGGCGATGATGTTCGCGCCTGTGTCACAGACGTTTTCGATGATTACCTGTCCGCGCGAAATAGGGGAATAAACCGTAGTCGCGTGGAGCTTTTTCATAATTTCAAACATCTTGCCCTTAGGGATGGCTCTGTCGGTGCGTACCGCGAGTCGGGTATGGATTCCGCCGATTATTTCGACAGAGCCCGTGACGGTGCGCATCGGAGACGAAATTTCGTTTTTGCCGTATTCCTCACCCTTGGGGCAGGAATTTCCGATTACCGTAAGTGCTTCCTCGTCTACCTTAAGATGGCATCCGCGGGGACAAACGATACAAATCATTTCCTTCATTCGGACACCTCCTCGATTTCATTTACGGTGACGGTCATGCTTTCGCTTGCCTTTTCAAGCAAAATGAGCGGAAGCGTGATCTTTTCCATTTCGCCCGGTGCGAGATATTCGCGCTTGAAGGTTGCGATTCTTTCACCGTTCGATTCGACGATGATTTCGCCGCGGCGAAGCTTTTTGCGGACTCGGAAGAAGATATCCACGCCCTTTTCGACGTTTTGCTTATTTATGCGCTGGGGAACGGTGTACGAGAGGTTTGCGCCCCCGATAACCTTGATTTCATCGCTGTTTTTTGCGTTTTCAATGCCGAGAACGTATTTAGCGGCATTTCTGCCTGCGCGCTCGCTTTCTGCCGAAACGTAGTCTACAAGGTCGTGCACGTGAAGCACGTTACCGCAGGCGAACACACCCTCGCAGGTGGTTTGCATATCCTCGCCGACGGTCGCACCCTTTGTTCTGGGGTCGATTTCGATGCCCGCCTTGCGGGTAATTTCGTTTTCGGGAACCAATCCGACCGACAAAAGAAGCGTATCACATTCGAAATGCTTTTCGGTGCCGGGAATCGGCTTCATATTTTCGTCGACCTGCGAAAGCGTCACTCCCTCGAGCGCGTTTTTGCCGATGACGTTGGTTACGGTGTGGGAAAGATAAAGCGGAATATCGAAGTCGTCGAGGCATTGCGCCACGTTTCTCGAAAGACCGTTGGTATAGGGCATAATTTCAGACACCGCAAGCACTTTCGCGCCCTCAAGCGTCATTCTTCTCGCCATAATAAGCCCGATATCGCCCGAGCCGAGGATGACGATTTTTTTGCCGACGAGGTAGCCCTCGATGTTAAGATATCTCTGCGCCGCGCCTGCGGTGAATACACCTCTGCCTCTGTCGCCGGGGACCTGAATCGGACCGCGGTTGCGCTCTCTGCAGCCCATCGCGAGGATGATCGCCTTAGCTTCGATCTGCTCAAAGCCGTTCGCCTCGGAAACTGCCGAAACGGTTTTGTCGGTAATATCAAGCACTGTCGTGCCGGTCTGAAGCGTGACCGAGGTATCCTTGAGCATATCGATGTATTTGCCCGCGTATTCGGGGCCGCTTAATTCTTCGCCGAAGCGGTGAAGTCCGAAGCCGTTGTGAATACACTGATTCAAAATACCGCCCGCTTCTCTGTCGCGCTCGAGAAGAAGAATGTCGGTAACGCCCGCCTGATATGCGGCAACTGCAGCCGCAAGACCCGCAGGGCCTGCACCGATTATTACAATATCGCGTTTAGTCATTGTCTTCACCGACCTTTCCGGCAACGATGTAAGAACCGTTTTTGTCCCAAAGCACCTTTTCGGCGGGCATGCCGTAATAATTACAGATCAGCTCGTGGATCTTCGAACCGCAAAATCCTCCCTGACATCTGCCCATACCGCTGCCCGTGCGGCGCTTGATAGCGTCGAGAGTGCGGGGCTTGATGTAGGAGTTGAACGCGTCGAGGATTTCGCCCTCGGTTACGAGATTGCATCTGCAGATGACGTTGCCGTATTTGGGATTTTTCTTGCAAATTTCAGCCTTTTCCTCGTTGGAAAGCTCCGCAAAGCAGATATGCGGCTCTGCATAGTCCCAATTTTCCTTTTCTGTGAGCAGCATTCCGCAGTCCTCGAGAATTTCGATAACGTATTCGCCGATAGCGGGTGCCGAGGAAAGACCGGGCGATTTGATGCCGGCAACGTTTATGAAGTGACGGCAAAGTGCCGATTCACCGATGATAAAGTCCTTTTTATCGGAATTTGCACGCAAGCCCGCAAACGAGCGGATGTTTTCGCGGTAATCGATAAGCTTGGTCGTCTTTGCCGCTTCTGCCGCAACGAAATCAAGACCGTCGCGGGTTGTCGATACGTCGTCGCGCTCGTTTCCGCTTTCGGCGTTGGGGCCGATGATGATGTTGCCCTCTGCGGTCGGCGAAACAAGCACGCCCTTGCCCTTTTCGGTCGGGCACTGGAAAATTACCGAATTTACAAGCCAATCCGAGGTCTTATCGAGAAGGAAATACTGACCCTTCGAGGGGGAAATGCTGAAATCCTTCGCGCTGACAAGCTCTGCGATCTTGTCGGAATAAAGACCCGCCGCGTTGATGATGTATTTGGTGTCGTAAATCTTGCCGCCTGCGGTTATCGCGAAGGCGCCGTTGATCTTTTCGATAGCTGTTACCTCGCTGTCGAGGAAGATTTCAACGCCGTTCTTTGCAGCGGTTTCAGCCATTGCAAGGCAAAGTCTCCAAGGATTGACGACCGCCGCCGAGGGAGCGTAAAGCGCGCCCGTGACGTCCTGAGAAAGGTTGGGCTCGCGATTTAAAAGCTCCTGCTTGTCCAAAAGCTCCATGCCGCGCACGCCGTTGGCGATGCCGCGCTCGTAAAGCTCGCGGATGTGAGCCTCGTCCTTCGCGTCGAAGGCGATGACCATAGAGCCGGTCTTGCGATAGGGAACGTTCATTTTGGTTGCGATTTCCTCGATAAGCTCACAGCCTCTGACGTTGAGCCTTGCCATAATCGTGTCGGGCTCGGGGTCATAGCCTGCGTGGACGATACCGCTGTTGGCACGGGTGGTGCCGATAGCGATGTCGTTGTCCTTTTCAAGCAAACAGCATTTTATATCGTATTTTGAAAGGTGCATCGCGACAGCGGCTCCGCAGACACCGCCGCCGATGATTATTACGTCATACATCATAAAACCTCAAAAAACAATGATTTGAATTACAAACGATACTATTATATTATTTTTTTTGAAAAATGCAACCCTTTTAAGGCTTTTGCATACAATAAAAACGTAAAGACCGATTAATTCGCGTTATCGCGCAGTGCTTTTTCGATTTCATCCTTGACGATAGCGACGAATTGCAGGTTGGGCTCGAATTCGACCATCGTGCGTTTTCCGTTGAAATTACAAAGGAAAACGTGGCTTTCGGCAACCATATTTTGCTTGAGCGAATATTTTATCTGCCCCTTTTGCTCGGTGGGAAGATGGTCGTAGTCGCGCTTGGAATAAAGTCCGATCGCCGTTTCGAGTGCAATACTGCAAACGACGGTTCTTTTGTTGCCGACGATTTTGGTGACGGCAAACGCGCCCTCGCCCACCGAATATTCGAATTCGGTCAAGGAATAGCGGACGACCAACAAAATGGAAATCATGAGGCTGATGATACCGCAAAAGCGGATAAACGCCCCGATTTTTAAAATGACCGTTGACAGAAAGAAGAAGGTTAGAGTGACGAGAATGCAGGTGAACAAAAGAATTCTCGTCTGTTTTTCGCTTCTTTCGGGTTTACAGAAATACAAATCGACCGACTCCTTTTCAAATATAATCATGGAGGTATTTTACTTATGGATTACGACCGCAAGCAGTTGGACCGCCTGCTTTCGATGGATGATGAAAGCTTTAAGCTTCTTGCAAAAAGCATCGCCGATGCGGCAGGTGCGAGCAGGATGAAAACCGAAATGCTTCTTTCGAACCCCGAAGCGCTTAAAAGCAAGCTTGCTTCCTTGAGCGATGCCGAGGCTCAGGCGCTCGCAAGGAGCATCGGGCAGGAAAAAAGCGATGAGATCATGAGGGAATTGCGAGAACGGGGTGTTGATTTTGGACGCTGATTTCAGCGAAAAGCTAAAGGCCGTGCTTTCCGATCCCGAGGCACTTTCGAAGATCAGCGCGATTGCGGGCTCGCTGAATCCGCCTATGCAAAAGAGCGACGATTCGGTCGCCGAAAAGGAATTGCCCGAACCCCAAAACGCGTTGCAAACACAAGGGTTTGGCGGATTCGACCTGATTGGAAGCGGCGACCCGAGGCTTGCGCTTTTGAGCTCGGTAAAGCCGTTGCTTCGCGAGGAAAAGCGCGACCGTGTGGATGCCTTGATAAAGGCGATGACGGTTGCTTCTATGATGAAAAATTTCAGAAAGTGAGGGTAGTTGCTTGTACAGCAGAGATTTCGGAGGGATAAAAAGTGAGGGTCAGCTTTACAATTACGAGAGGGAATATAACGAATCCCGCGAACGCGATTTCGCTCGCGATGACCGCGATAAAAACCACCAAGACCGCGAAAAAAGCGAGCTTTGCTCAAGCGAAAGAAGGAAGGGTGCAGGGCTTGATTTCCTGCGCGATTTGCGGCTTGACGATTTAATACTTATCGGCGTCGGGATTTTGCTTTTGCTCGATTCCAACGGCGAAAACGATCTGTTCGTTATAATTCTCGCGCTTCTTTTACTGCTTTAAACCGAAGGATCCTTTTTGACCTCATCGAGAAGAAATTCGATAAATTTATCGACGGTTTTGCGCTCCTTTAACGGAAGCGAGCGGTATTTGTCGATCGGGGTAGGGGGGAGAAGCGAGGTTTCACGGAAGGCCATCGAATCGCCGACGTGAATGCCTGCGGCGAACATAAGATCCTCTAAATCGATCTCGCCGAAGGCGTGAAGCGCGACCTTGCGAATCAGCTTGGGACGCGGAGGATTCTCCTGCGTTCCGAGCGCAAGCTTGCGCATCTGAACGTAGCTTATGTCGCAATCTGACGCGAACTGACGCCAGGAGCGAACCCCCTTAGCCTCGGTGAGAAGCATTGCGAATATTTTTTTATTCCACTTGTTGTTTTCAGCCATTTTGAAGTCCTTTCGAGCTTATTTCAAGCCCTCGAGCGCCGCACCGATAACCGTACCGTACGCCGAATTTTCGGGGATGATGATGTTTACGCCGAACATTTTATGAAGCTCGTCGAAAATGGTCGTCGCCTGAGGCAGAACCGAAAGATTGCCCACAAGCACAATGTTGTTTATGCCCTTCATGCGTGCCGAGAAAATGGCGAGCATCGCGATGGTTTCATAAACCATGTTGATGAGTCCGAGCGCGATATCCTCACGCGATGCGAGGTCGCTTATCTTGCCGAAATTCGCAGCGGTTGCCTTGCTTGACAAAGAGGGGATGATGTCGTTTTCGGTAATGTCGGAAATGCGGAGATCGACCTTTTCGAGGTCACCCTCCAGCGCAAGATTCGAAATGTTCTGAACCGAGCGGATTCCCAAAAGCTTGTCCGAAAGACCGACGAGCGTACCGCCGCCGACACCCGTACCGCCGAGATGGCAGTATTCGCCGGTTACGCGGTTCGCATATACAAATGAGGTGCCGGTGCCCATGCTTACGACCACCGCCTCGTCGATATCGCTCAAATAAAGACCGCCCTTGCCGTTTGCGATGAATTCGTTCACGTGCACGGTTTCGATGCCGTAAATATTATCTCCGATAAACGACGAGCCTACGCCTGTCACCATGACCTTTTCGATGCTTGAAAGCGAAATATTGTTGTCGCTTGTGAATTTACCGAATCCGCCGTAAACCGATGCTATTGGGTCGTTTGCCTTGACAAGCCCCGGCTCCAACAGCTTGTTTCCGTCGAATCCCACGATTTTTGTCGTGCTTCCGCCGACGTCGATGCCGACAATAATGCTCATAAAACAGGTCCTCCCGTGCCGTAAGGATATACTTTAACGGCTAATTATATCACTATTTTTCGCTTTCGTCAAATTTTTTTTGCAAAACCCTTTTCATATCGCAATTTTTGTGTTATCATAATAATGAGAACAAATCGTTTGGAGGGTTGACGGTGCATAACAGCGACGAATTGCGGCTGTTTTTTGCAAAGGCAAAAGGCGGTACAAACTCGCACGCGTATATCGTTGACGGCGCGGCGGGAATCGGCAAGCTCGATTTTGCGCTTGAATGTGCGCGCGCCATGCTTTGCA
>JAZRGS010000069.1:0-2173 GCA_045644305.1 Eubacteriales bacterium
CTTGAGTACTTCTCCAAGGTGAAAATAATTGTAAATATTCTCTTTTGAGGGCGGTTAGTCTCCCTTCCGCCCCACTTGAGTTTGGCGGAGAGAGTGGGATTCGAACCCACGTGGGCTTGCACCCAAACGGTTTTCAAGACCGCCTCGTTATGACCGCTTCGATATCTCTCCGAATTAGTCAGCCATATAAGAATATCACAAAAGTGCTTGAATGTCAATAGAAAAAAGAAAAAATAATCGTCTGCGCGGCCTTTCGCCACACAACCGAAAATAACACTTGACAAGCAGGATATGCGTGAATATAATGTAAGGTTAAAAATCTAAACCTACACAGGAGGAAATTTATGAACCACACGCTTTTACCGACCGAAAAGGCAACCCAAATACGCGAAAGATTTGAGAAAACTTTCATCGAAACCCCGCAGGAATATGCGTTACGCTCCGCCAAGTGGCGCGAAGAAACCTTCGCAGGAAATCCAAACGCGCACGTTTATCCGATTCCAAATTACGACGAGGTTATCTATTGGTCGAAAATCAAGTCCTACAAAGAAATAGATTTTACAGACGCTTTATCCTTTCTTTCAAACTTCGACAATCCCGTGTATTTTATGAGTGACCCTAAATTAGAAGGATACGTCGGTATGCATTTATTGAATTCGGATGCCGATTCGATCGGTTTTGTCGCCGTTCATAAAGATCCGAAGGCGTTTGCAGAATTCATCTATGATGAATGGAAGCTGCGCTACAACTTCGATTATGAAAACGAAGAGGAATGGTTTGATCCGCCTCTTCCGGACGATTTATACGTTTTTGACGACAGCTTTTCGTGGATGCTCGTTTTTACCCACCACAACGTAGATGATTTCAGCTCAGAGCGCGTCGAAAACAGCTTCAACCGCTTGTGCTTTCTGCTTCAGGCATAAGTAACGAACATAAAATCAAGGCGGTACTTTCGTACCGTCTTTTTTAATCTCTATCCAAAAGCAACCTCATATTTATCGACAAAATATGCGGGATTATACGCCATTTTTGCCTGACGCAGACCGAGGTCGTTCATATCCTCCTCGCGGTCGACGAAGCGCGCGTCGCTTGCAAACTCGCGCACAAACAAGCAATTAACAGCCTCGAACGAGCCGTCGAACGAGCGAAGCGCCTTTTCAAAATGCATAAAAAGCGTATCGCCCACGCGCTCGCCTATGGCAAACGCAATAATCTCGTTCTCAACCTCGAGCATACCGCCGCACAAGCCGAGCTCGTCATACTCATCGAGCAGGCGTTCGATTATCGCCTCCTCCGCAACAAGTCGTTCGCTGTCTGCGGGGTTTTCTGACTTAAATTGGGCATAAAATTCGCGCAAGCGAGCGATATTTTCGCCATTCACCCTTAAAAAGCGATGGTTTTCATAGGTTTTTATGAATTTATTAAAACGATTCTTTTTCTTGTGGAGCTTTTTCCCAGAAAGCGAGGCAAGCGATTCGGCGGTATAAATATAATCCGACCAGCCCTCTAATTTGGTGGTGGTTCCTTCCGCAAAAGCAGGCAGAGCGCACTTCGGCACAAAGGAAAAACGCGGCTCTATATTATGCCTTTTGCAATAATCGCGCACAAGCGCAACCGCCTCGTCGGTTTCCATTTCGCCGAACGGAACGGCAAACGCCGCCCTGCCGGATTCATCGATTCCCTTTAAAAACAGCGTATTTTTATAAACACAAATCTCATATTTATAATAAGCGCCCCAAAGGTAGACACCGCAAAGCGTGAAATCGCAGCTTTGGATGCCGCAATTTTGCGTATATTCCCTTATAATTGCTATATCGCCTTTATCGATTGCGCGGAAATGAAGCATAAAACACCTATTTTGAATAAAAATACAAGAAAGACGGCACGAGAAGTACCGTCTTTCTTCAACAAAATTGACTTGTTAATTTACGAGATCGAATTAGCCTTCGATGTCGATAACAACGCCCGAACCAACGGTTCTGCCGCCTTCACGGATAGCGAAGCGGAGACCCTTTTCGATTGCGATAGGAGCGATGAGTTCAACCTTCATGTCAACGTTGTCGCCGGGACGGCACATTTCAACGCCTTCGGGAAGATTGATGATACCGGTAACGTCGGTAGTTCTGAAGTAGAACTGAGGTCTGTAACCGGGGAAGAAGGGCTTATGACGGCC
>JAZRGS010000070.1:0-3022 GCA_045644305.1 Eubacteriales bacterium
TATCGCTCGGCAATTTTCGATGCAACGACACCGATAACGCCCTGATGCCAGCCGTCATAAGCGAGCACCAAGAATTTATCGTCGATATACGAGCTTTCTATCATTTCGACAGCCTGCTCGTAGATTTTCTGCTCGGTAGCCTGACGGAGCTTATTGACCTCGCAAAGCTCCTCGGCGATTATATCCGCCTCACGGTCGTCCTTTGCAAGCAGCAGCTCGACCGCACGCGAAGCGCAGGCGATTCTGCCCGCCGCATTGATTCGCGGCGCGAGCACGTAGCCGACCGTTGCGCTTGTGACCTTCTTTACGCGCTTACCGTATTTAACGATGCCCGCGCGGCGCATAAGCGCCAAAAGTCCGCAATTGTCGGTTTCGGCAAGCCTTTGCAGACCGATGCCGGTTATCCTTCTGTTTTCACCGATGATGGGCATAACGTCGGCAACCGTACCGACTGCGATTATATCCGAATAAAGCTCCAAAATTCTGTCGGTATTGCCCTCAAGCGCGCAAAGCAGCTTAAACACAACGCCAACGCCCGCAAGGTTGCGGAAGGGATAAACGCTGTCCTCCCTGTGAGGGTTAACGACAGCGACCGCATCGGGAAGCGTTTCGCGGCAGGAATGGTGGACGGTTATGACCATATCTATCCCGACGCTTTTTGCATATTCCGCCTCGGCAACGGCTGTAACACCGGTATCGACGGTGATTATCAGGTCAACCCTGCCCTTCATCTTTTCGATAACGGGAAGGCTTAATCCGTAGCCCTCGGAAATTCTTTCGGGAATAAAATATTCACATTCGAGTCCGCGCAGACGCAGATACTGATAGAGCATAACAGTACTCGTGACGCCGTCGACGTCATAGTCGCCGTAGATGCAAACGCGTTGCTTCTTTGCGATAGCCTCCTCGATGCGTGCGACCGCCTTATCCATATCCTTAAGCAAAAACGGGTCATGCAGAGCAAGGGCGTCCTTATCAAGGAACGCAAAAATTTCTTCCTTTTCGGTTATTCCACGGTTAACGAGTATTTTTGCTGTAAGCGGCAAAAGAGAACATTCCTTGGCGACTCGTGACGCAACTTTTTCGTCGGGTTCGCGTATAAGCCATTCTCGGCTGTTCATTATGCTCACCTCTTTCTATATATTATGGTATTCGCTTAATTAATTGTGAAGGTTACCTCGTAATCGAGGTTTTGAACGAAGATAAATTCATATTCGGCGCCAAGCGAAATAACCGCCTTCGCCGTATAGCTTCCGTCGGGGTTGACACGGACGTCGTCGAAATCAACGGTCGCGCTCAAAAGATCGCGGTCGATGGCGTCAAACGCATCACGCGGACCGATAAGGTTCACGTCAATCGCGCCCTTTACTTCATAGCTTGCGCCGTTGGGAAGATTCAGAACGGTTATCATCCTCGCGGGGATGGTATAAACGCGCTTTGCAAGCTTGGGAAGCTCGATATTAACTGTAATTTTCGAGGTGCCGCTTTCGTTGGAGACACCGCTCGGCAAAAACGAGCTTACCGCAAATTCGAGCTCGGATTTCAAATCGATGCTGCTTTCATCAACCTTGATTACAAGCTCATCGATAGCCTTCAACGCGTCGTTTGTGCCCGAAACGGTTATAGCAGGCACCGAAACGGTTATGCCCGCATCGCTCGAGGCGAATATTCCGCCGATAAATTCAACCCGCACGGGAAGCACCTTTTGCTTGATTACCGAAACCGTGACGTATGCCGTCGTTTCGGAAAGAGTTACGTATGGGTTGTTAATAACGTCGCCGTTTTTATCGCGAAGCTCGATAGCTCCGTGACCGTAAAGGTCGCCGCTTATTTCGCGTCCTTCGAGATCAAAATTAACGTATGCCTTATCTATCGAATCAAGCACGCTTGCAGGGCCCGAAACAAGCACGGTCAAGGGGTTTGCGACAGCGCTTACGAAGCTCACGCCGTTGGTCATAACGTAGTTACCCGTCTCGACCTCGACCTCGACAAGCTCGTGTCTTTGAGTGAATTCGTCGATATAAACACGCACAGTCGAGCTCGACTGAGATTTTACCGAAACGCCGTTCGGGGTTTCGACCTTTATGTCAAGAACCTGATAACCCGCCTCTTCGACGCTCGAAACGTCAACGTATGCGCGGAAATCGGTCGAATCGAGCTCGTTAAGCTCGCTTCTTTTGCCTGTTACCACAACCGAAATCGAGGAAAAGCTCTGACCCTCGGCAAGCACAAAATTTTTGTTTTCCAAAAGGCTGCTTTCGCCCTCGATAATTACGTCGATGCCGTTAAAGGTGCGCTCGTAGATGGTCGAGTCGTAGCCGATTGCATAGACCCAAAGGAAAAACGCGCCGATAACCGAAAGCAAAAGTATAACCGTTTTCTTGGTTTTGGGGGAATCGGGGTTTATTATTTGGTTTTTTTTCGCGGTTTCGGGCTTGGCGTTTTTATCAGCTTTCTTTTTTGTCATTTTTGCCCTCACCGCCCTTTTTAAAGATTTTTCCCTTGACTACGCGTCCGATGTTCTTTTTGTTTTCATCCAAAAGCTCGGACACAAGGATTTCCTCGAGCTCGATTCGGGTAATATCACGCTTGAGGTCGCCGTTTCTCGCAACCGAAATTCCGCCCGTTTCTTCAGAAACGACAAGCACGAGCGCGTCGCTGTTTTCGCTCATACCGATAGCGGCGCGGTGACGGGTGCCCAATTCCTTAACGATGTTGTTATTCGAGGAAAGCGGAAGGAAGCAGCCTGCGGCGTGCACGCGTCCCTTGCGGATGACGACGGCGCCGTCGTGAAGCGGTGCGTTATGGAAGAATATGTTACCCAAAAGGAAGGAGGTGGTTACCGCGTCGACCGTGGTACCGGTACGTATTACGTCGCCGAGCTTGGTGTTGCGCTCAAGAACGATAAGCGCACCCGTTTTTTTCTTTGAAAGCTCCTCTGCCGCAACGCTGATTTCGCCGATAGCGGTGCGGATGGCTGAAATTTCGTCGTTATCGAGCCTTACCCTGAAGTTATCGCCGA
>JAZRGS010000071.1:0-16863 GCA_045644305.1 Eubacteriales bacterium
GTCTTAAATGGCGCCATAGCCAAGCGGTAAGGCAGAGGTCTGCAACACCTTTATCCCCAGTTCGATTCTGGGTGGCGCCTCCAAAACATACATACAACTTCATATATAAATCATTTTAAAGATGCTGATGTGGCACAGGTGGTAGCGCACATCCTTGGTAAGGATGAGGTCATGAGTTCGAATCTCATCATCAGCTCCAATACGGTTCGGTAGTTCAGTTGGTTAGAATGCCGCCCTGTCACGGCGGAGGTCGTGGGTTCGAGTCCCATCCGAATCGCCATATATGCCTCTGTAGCTCAGTTGGTAGAGCAGGAGACTGAAAATCTCCGTGTCATTGGTTCAATTCCGATCGGAGGCACCAAAAATCCCGTTCACAAAAGTGGGCGGGATTTTTACTTTTTACTTCTTACATCTTCACTCTTCCTTAAATAAATTTAGCACGGGATTTTTGGGAGGTAATAAGTAAGAAGTAATAGTGAAAAGGTATTTTGCAAGGCATAGCCTTGCTTTTTCATTTTGTGGTGGTATAATGATAATAAAGGTTTGTTGATAAAAGGTGGTGTTAATATGGTTGATAGTCCGTTGATTATAAAATCCAAAGAATTTGCGTTACAGATAATAAAGGTTTGTAATTATATAAAGCAAAATAAGAAGGAAAGTGTTCTCACAAATCAACTTATACGCAGCGGAACAAGTGTGGGAGCGAATATTCGTGAAGCTTTTTACGGACATGGAACCGCTGATTTTATAGCAAAGCTGCAAATTGCGCTTAAGGAATGTTCTGAAAGCGAATATTGGTTGGAGCTTTTAATTGAAAGCGGTTATTACGATAATAATGAGGTTTTAGAAAAATGTGTCGAGGTCAAGAAACTGCTGATCGCTTCTATAAATACCGCTAAAAGCAAATTGAAATGAAACGTAAATAAAGAAAAACCGTTCGAATTAATCGAACGGTTTTCTTCGTTTTACCTCTCAATCAGCAATATACGTACCGAAGTAGATGCGTTTTATCAGGATATAGTCGTATTGGTTGACAAATCCGTCGGAATTGACGTCGGCGCGGGATTTTTCGGCATATTTCAATTTATAGGTTCCGAAATAAGCGCGCTTTGCGAGGATGTAATCGTAGGTTTCGATAAAACCGTTAGCGTCGACGTCGCCTTTGCGGTTGCGCTCGGTCATTTGGAGCGTGATTGAGGCATATTCTGTTTCGGGCTTGGGGACTGCTATGACGATCAGCGTGCATTGCATCGCTAAATCGAGCGCGCTTGAGCGGTCGTAGGTTGCGTTTATAAACAAATTGTTCGATTCGTCGCAGGAGACGGCGCCTATTTCATATTCGGTGGTTTGAGAAGGCGCGACTGCGAGGAAATAGAGAAGTATTTTTTCATCGAAGAAGCTTTCTTCCAATTCCGAGGCATAAAGCGATAATTCGTCGTCGTTGTATTTTTCGGTCAGGGCATTGAGCTCTTCGGTGTTTTTAATTATCTGCGGGGTCTCGTGTACGCCGTAATAATCTTCAGGGGAGATGTCGGGGACGATATTTCCTATATCAAATAGCTCATATTGGCGCGATAATGCGTCGCCGTGAAGGATGCGTGTGTACAGATTGACCTCGCTCGGGTCGAGATCGTAATGTCCGCGGTTGATGTGGAGCTCGATAATGCTTGTTTCAACTGCATCTGCCGCTTCCGAGGGCACGACGCAATTATAAACGACGTTAAGGTAATCGTAATTGAAATGATAAACGTCGGTGATTTCGTATTCGTGCCCCAACGTGGGCGCGAAGGCGTTGATGACGAGGACGACGTGGTTTTCGAAATAATTCGGGTCCGTGAGTTCGGTCAAGGTGTTATAGGGGAAGACCTTGCGGTATTCATCGATCGATTTGATTACGTAGGGTACACAGCCGGTTCCATATTTCGAAGGAAGGCATCCGACGCTTTCTAAGTATTCGGTGTTGACCATGAAGCCGTCGGCGTAATTTGAGTGGACAACGTAGGTGTAATCGGGCCTAATGGGTGGTTGAAGCGCGAGCGTTTGAGACGGAACGAGCGCGATCGATAAAACGATTATCAGGATCAGCGAAATAAGCCTTTTCATTTTGGGACCTCCTTTGCGGTTCTATCTATTATACGATCGGGAAGAGGGGGATTCCTTATAATAATTAAATATTTTTAAAAGTTTTAGGAAAAGAGAGCGAGAGAAACACCTTCGGGGCACCCGAAATTCACATAAATTTTGGGGCGATTAAAAAAGGGTTTCTCTCGTAAAAAATCATATATTGTTTCGTATATCCTTCGACTTCGTGGCATATTGCCACTCCGCTCAGGATGACAGGGTTAATCGACGGTGATCCAATGGGTGGTGCCGCCGCAGGAGTTGCCAAGTATTACGTAATCGATGCTGATGCGCTCGACGCTGTTGGGCGCGACCTTGACCTTGATAACCTCGCTTCTTTCGTCAACGACGTCGCAGAAGGGTCTGCCGTCGGCAACCTTGAACCAATATCTGCCGTTCTTTTCGACAAGGAGCGATTTGTCGACCCCTTCGAAGCAGGCGTCGAGGCTTTGGAAGTTGTAGGGGCCCGTGAGCGCCTTTGCGTTCAGGATGTCGCCTTCTTCGGAGCGGGTCATAACGAAGAGCACGCCCGAATTGCCGCGCTTATAGAAGGCGAGGGTGCGTTCAACTTCGCCCGCGTTTACGATGGTGAAGTTGTCGGTATACTGAACCATCCAGTTGCCGATGTTCGCGGGCTCACCCGAGGAATCGGCGCGCTCGGTGTCGATAACAATTTCGTTTCCGTCGACGTCGATGCATTGGAAAATCATCATATCGGTGCCGATAGCCTTGTCGACGCCGTTGGGGTTGAGTGCGGTGGCCCATTCGGTCGCGTTTATCTGCTTGGGCTGAAGCTCGTACTTCGCGTAAGGGGTGTTTTTCGAGGCGAAGTCGGGGTCGTAATACTTGACGTAGCTGACGGGAAGCCTGCCCGAAGCGGTGTCGTCGTCGACGAGGAGGGTTACGTTAGATTCGATAATGCCCACGGTCGGGTCGACGCCCTTGTACTGCTTTGAGTAGTCGGTGAGCTTTTGGGTTTTGGAGTTAAAGCGTTCGGTGATAAATCCCTGCTCTTTTGGGTTTGCGATGACCTGCGATGCGTCGGTGTAGACATAGAAGGTGCCGGTGACGCTTCCGCCCGAAACGTTAAATTTTACGACTGCGTTCGAGCACTTGCCGGGGAGTATGGGCACGTCGGCAGAATTGAAAACGTTCGCTTGGTTGTAAGCGTCGGCGCTTGTGCCGCCGAGCACGTAGATGTACCTGCCCGCGGGGATTTTGAAGCTCACGGGGTCGCGCGGGGTGGGGGTGTAGTCGATGTAGTCACAGCCGACGTAGATGGGGTTGACCGAGCCGTCTTGGAAGAAATAATCCTCGGGAAGCTCGAATTTGTAGTTGAAATAATCGCTCCACGAGCGCTGACCGAGCCATTCGCCGTCGGGCTGGAAGCCGAGGTTTGTTACCGTGACGGTGACCTCGGTTTCACCTTCGTTTAAGAGCTGATAGCCGAAATAAACGGGTACGCCCGTGTGGTTCGAGTGCTCGTAGGTGAAGTTCACGTCGCCTGTAAGAGCCTTTGTGCGAAGTATCGCCTGACCGATGTCCTCGGGCGCGAGCATTTCGGGGTTGTTGGAATAGATGTAATTGCCGCCCTCGCGCTTTTTGTATTCGATAATTGCTTCATAGGGCTTGCCCTTGTTGACGGTTATTTCCTTTTTGCCGTAGTAAAAGCGGTTGTCGTAGGGCTGACGGTTTTCCTTGTAGTCCTTTTTTTCGAGCTCAAGGGTTATTGTGTATTGATTTTCGTTGACGGTTTTCTTCATTTTTTAAGTCCTTTTTATGATTGCGCAAAGGCGAAATACCAGCGCGAGCCGATTTTTACGGCGACGTAATTGCGGGTGGTTTCGCTTGTTCCCTTGACGACGGTCATTCGAACGATAGAGATTTCGTCGACGGTGTCGGCACCGTTTTCGACCTTTTGGCAGTATTTTTCAAGCGCTTCGTTGTATTTTTTACTGCCCTTTTCGTAGTTCACGGCAGAGACGAGCTTGAAGCCGATCTCGCTTGATGCGTATTGCGAGGTCTTGCCCTCGTAGCCCTTTTCGAGATAGTCGGTAAGAAGTCGGTCGCTCGTTTCCTTGTTGCCGTAGAGCACGATTTTGTTGTATTCCGAGGAATACTCGATCATATCGTCGATGTCGTAAAGGATAGCCGCCTTTTCGTATTCGGCGATCGCCTTTTCGGGGGTGGGCGCGCCGGTTACGGCGAGGTCGAATATGTACAAGAGCACAGCGGCGACGATTATGCCGATAAGCGCGCATCCTAAAAAGATAAGCGTCTTTTTCGCATTGGGGCTTAAGGGCTTCTTTTCGACTATCTTGTCCTCGATGGGATCGTAAATGTCGATCTCTCTTCTCATTTTATGCCTTCTTTTTCTTCTTTAAAACGGTAAAGATTGCGGTGATGACCGCCGCGATAACGACAGAGATGATAAGGGTGATGGTGGTTGCGTTGAAGAAGCTCTTTTCGTCATCCTCGTTGGTATCGGTGGTTTCGGGAGTAGGCTCGACGGGGCGCTTTTCGGGGTAACGGTCGTAAAGCTCGCAAGCGAAGAGCTTGTTAAGGATGCCCTCGGTCTGAACCGCCTTGTTCCAGATGCCGTGGCCGCCGGAGGGGTATTCGACGTATTCGATCTTGGTGCCGCCTGCTTCCTTAATGGCGTTGACGGTCACTTGGGTGCCCGTAACCGGAACAGCCGTGTCGTCCTTTGCGTGGAAGGTGAAGATCGGGGTGTCCTTAAGTACTTCAGCCATGTTGGGGTCGCCGCCGCCGCAAATAGGCATAGCCGCCGCGAAGATATCGTTGTGGCGCATGATGAGGTCCCAAGTAGCAAAGCCGCCCATCGAAAGGCCTGCGCAGTAGACGCGGTTCGCGTCAAGGCTGTATTTGCCCGAAAGCTCGCCCAAGAGCTCGACAACAGCCTTTAATTCGTTGGATTCGGGAACGTTTTCGACAGAATAAGCGCCCTGAATCCAAGGGGTGTCAACCCACTGCTGAGGCTCTGCGGGGCATTGAGGTGCCACGATGAAGGCAGGCTCGGGGAGATTGTCGTAGATGTATTGAACGCAATGGAAAAGCTGAGATTCGTTGTTATTGCCGCGCTCACCCGCACCGTGGAAGAAGAAAAGGATGGGGTAGCTCTTCGATTCGTCGTATTCCTTGGGGAGGAGGAGACGGTAGGGAAGCGTCGTGTCGGCGTTTTGGAAGACGAGCTTTTCGGCAACGACGTAAATATCGTTGGTTTCGGCTTCTTCAAGGCTCGATTCACCCTCGGCAAGGGCGCAAATCGGCATGGTAAGGCAAAAAATTGCAAGTAAAATTGAAAGTAGCTTTTTCATAACAGGCTCCTTTTTAATTAGTTAGCTTCATTATAACATATATTTTGCAATTATGCAACAGAAAAAAGGGGGCGCGTGTCCCCCTTTTAATCGAACGTGTGCTCGCCGATGATTTGGTTTTTGATGCATCGGCTTTTTTCGAGATATTCGCTGTAAGCGTGAATTTTTTCGTCAAGCTGATCTGATTTTTGCAGATTTCCGCTTCTTAGCATTTCGAACAGCAGCTCGGAGAGCTTTTCTTCGCCCTCCAAGCGCAATATTTCGAGCTTTAGCCGCTCGTCGCGCTTTCTTTCGGCGTCGTTTTTCGCCTTTTTTACGGCAAATGCAAGGATGCAAGCGAAAACAGAGCCCGAAAGCCCTGCCGACGAAAGGATAACGGGCAGAAGCTCGCTTAAAAGCTGAAGGCTCAAGGCTCGTATATCAGCGCGGTCAGGCAGTCGGCGAGCAGGTTAACTATCCGAGTGCTCAGCGCTTTTATCAGGCTCAAGGCTTTCTCCCTTTTTAATCTGCTTGACGATGTTGTTCGCATAAACGCTTGCAGAGGCGCACAAAAGCCCTTGCGTTATGCAGGAAAATATCATACCGAAAATTTCGCTTGTGGTTTGCGGAATCGCTTGGTATAAGCGGTAAACCGTCACGAGAATCATCCCCGCGCCGCCCAAAATAAAGGGGATTGCGGTATCGCTTATCGGGCTTTTCTTGATAAGGATGCCAAGCACGTAAAGGACGGGGACGATTATGAAAAGCTCGGATTCGATGTAGCTTGTAATGTCCATATTTTCTCCTTATTTGAGTAGGTTTACGGTCGTGTGCTCGGGGCTGATGCCGGTACCTCCGACGCCGGGAAAGGCAAAGGTCTGCTTGCGCTTGATGAAGTCGTCGACGTCTTCGTCGGTGTACCCGATAGCCTTTGCCGAGGCGCGGAATACGTCGACGTTATTGCTTGATTCGTTGTAGATGTATTCGAGACAGCTTGAAGACGCCTGCTCTTTAGCGGCAGATTTCGCCTCGGATTCACTCATTCCGTTCGAGGTCATCAAATGGTAAAACTCATCGTATTTATCCCAATAATATGCTTCGGCGTCGCGGCTTATTACCTGCGTTTTGATCTCGCTGTCGTCGAGCTCGCGGAAGCCGTATGCCTTGAGCATAAAGATGAGCTCGTCCATATATTCGTCGTCGACCTTGTAGGTTTCCTTCATATCGAGCAGGTATTTGTTTATCTTAAAAGCCTCCTCGTCGGTTTTTACGTAGTTGTCGTAGGTCGAGTTCGATATCAAAAGCTTGGCGAGGTCCTTGGGCTTCATTTCGGGCGTCCAACCGTTAAGCAATTCGTCGTTGGTAAGATTGCCCGAGCCGCTATTGCCGTTTGAACCATTCGAGCCGTTAGAGCCGTTCGAGCCGTTCGAGCCGTTCGAGCCGCCGTATTTTGCCTTTAATTCGGCTTCAAGAAGCTTTCTTTCGTTTGCGTATTTCTGCGAAAGAATATCCTTTTCGGCTTGGATTTCATTGTTCGAAAGCTCAAGCTTCAGCTCGGAATCGCTGATATCCTTTAAAATACCGAGCTTTTGGGCGTTGATTTCGCCAAGCCGATCGAGCATATCGCCGTCAAGGTCTGCTCTCTTTTCATTCTTTTGAAGCTCGAGCTCGCCGATTTTAAGGTTCTTGTCCTTGGTGATGTCGCTTAGGCGGTTTGCGAGGATTATATTCGAATTAAGCCTTGCCTGCGCCCCCTCGCCCGAAAAGCCCAAGCCCCTTTCGGCAAGCATAATTTGCGCGTTTCTGTCGTCGCGCGCCGTGTCGGCGTAAGCCTCGTTTCGGTCGTCGCGGTATTCGCGATCGAGCGCCTTTAGCCGGTTAATATACGCGTCCTCGGCGTTTTTGATAGCCGCTTCGTAGTAACCCTTAAGCTTTTCCTCCTCGGCGGAATAGCCGTCGAGCGCGCTTTTCAATGTGTTAATTGCATCGTAGTATGCCATTGCGTTTGCTCCTTTCTCTTTGCTTTGTTTTTATGGTTATGCCATGCAGTGCGATGATTCCGCCGCCGCCTATGCGGATGGTTATTTTAAACGGCATTACCCGCTTTAACGAGGGGCGCATGAAGATGCGCATCAGGCGCGATTCTTCGTTGAATTCGAAGCTTCTCGTGTAAGAGGTGCTTGAATCGCTTATTTCGAAGGAAATATTCGCGTCGCCGTTTATATAGATATCCGCCTCCAAGCTTAAAACGTCGGCAGTTCCGCCCGTATGGCTGTTTTTGATAAAATTGCTCTCCCAGATGCAGTCGCTCGAATATCGCTCTGCGTCGTCATAGCAAAAGGAGCGAAGCTCGCTTCCGCTGACGTAGTACATTCTGCCTCCGCAGGCGGTGAAGTGGTCTCCGCCGAAGCCGTCGTATATATAAAAGGCGTTCAAGCCGTAATTATAGACCAGCACGATGCCGGATTTTATGAACCAGAGCTCGCGGTTTGCCTGAAAATCAAGCATATTTATTTCGCGAAGGTCGGCAAGAATTTCGCGGATGAAGCTATCGATCGGGTGCGAAAAGGGGGTGGCGTTTTTTTCGTTTAAAAGGCTTGTCGATTCCCAAAGATTAAGTCCGTCGTCGCAAAGCGTTACGGGGCGATTGTCGATGACACAGCCGTCGGTTTCGATCAAGCAGCCCTTGCTTCCGTTGAGCGAAAATACCGGAAACGACGAAATGACGTTGCCCAAGGCGTCGGTTTTCAGCTCGCAATAGGAATAAAAGGCGCAGCTTTTGGTGAAGATCAGCTGCTTGTCATATTGCTGAACGATGCAGTTGATTTTATCGGCGCCGATGACGGTGTAGGCGTTTTCGGGGAAGTATTCGACCGAAGGTGTTCCGTTTGCGAGGTCGGAGTGGAAGCGGTAGTTGGGGTAATTTTCGTTGCCCCACAAAAAGGCGCGTCCGTCGGAATTACCGCCGAAGAGCATTATCCTCTTGCAACCGAAAAAGCGGTCTCTTTGGCATTTTTCGTCGGGCATTCGGTAAATTATCTCGACGTTGTTTAACCCCGTATTGGGCGGAAATTCAAAGGATATCGCGTCGTTTACCTTGTCAAGCGAATAATTACCTTCGTAAGCCTGACCGTCGATAATTAACGATTCTATCGCCTCGACCCCCTTTTCGGAAAGGTAGTAAAGCACGCTGACACCGTCGCCCGAAAAGGTCTGACGGCGCAGAGGGGTGAGGATGTTTATCTGCTCGAAAAGGGTGCCGCTTCCGTCGGGGTTACAGCTTATCGCCACCGTCGGGATATAACCCGAAACCTCGGAAAGCCTGCTTCCGTCGTATTTTTTATAGTATTCATCGGTTTTCAGATAAAGAAGCCCGTTGAAGATGAACGCCATACATTCGCCCTGTCCGACAAAGCCTACACGAGCAGGCGCCTCGTCGGAATCCTTATCGCGGACAAAAAGATACCCGCCCGATACTGCGGCGATTATATCGCGCCCCGAAAGACTGCCGACGAAAAGTCCGTCAATGACGCTGTCGAGGATGAATTCGTGCATGGCGCTCGGGCGCTTTTTCATCGCGTTTGACGGGGTGACGTAAAGGTTTCGCATATCGGTTGCATAGCTTATCGAATCCTTAAATTCAAGCCGTCCGTCGATGCCCTTAAAGCCGTTGACGCTTTGAATATTCATCGGTAGACCTCCGTAATTTCATGTCTTTTCGCCTTTTTGAAGTTGCGAAGCGAGGTTTTCGCGTCGTTGTAAAGGCGCGCCATCCTTTCGGAAACCGCGTCGTCCTCGCCGAGCGCAAGAAGCGATGCAAGCCCATAGGGCAATATAGCTCTCGCGACGAAGGGCTCGCAGGGGAGGATATCGCTTAAATCGTCGATATACATAATTTCGTGTCGTTTATTGTCGAATTCTGTCGAAAGGCACGCGGTTTCGGTAAGCAAAATATTTATAAGATTTAAGGCTCTGACCTTTAAATCGACTGTGTCGCAAGCGTTTTCGCCGTTTTCACCGCGAAGCGACAAAAGGTCGAGCGCGATTAAATAAAGCTCGTTTCCTGTCAAATTAAACCTCCTTTTTTAAAATGGGGAGCCGAGGAGGCTCCCCAAAAAGCTTAGTTGTTTACGACGTTTTGGTAGGAAAGAATCATGATTTTGGGGGAGAGGTCGCCGATCGGGCTGACCGAGGTAAGCTTAAACGAGCCATAGCCATCGTTCTTCTTAAAGGGATAAGAGTCGAGCCTGATGATATTGACCATACCGCAGGTGATAGCGATTGCCTCCTCCTTTGCGTTTTCATGCTTCGAGATGCATACAAGCTCCATATCGTCGCTCGCTTCGGTTGCGTCGAGCATAATCGTTAATGCGCCGGTGTCCTTAAGGTCGACGTCAAACGCATAGGTGTTGCTTGATTCCTTGATTTCCTGAAAGCGTGCTTGGTTATTGGTTCCGATGCCCAAAACCTTAATGGTCTGAATGGTGTTTGCCATATTTTAATCTCCTTTCTTAAAGGCTGTTGCCGCCGTCGGTTACAGGGCAGGCAACAAGCTCTTGGGGCTTAACGACCTTGGCGCCGAAGACGAGTCTGCCGCGGACAGCCTTGTCGAAGGAATTTTCGAGGCGGTCGAGAACCTGAGTTTCGAGCACCTGCTCGGCGTATGCGATTGCCGAATAGGAGCCCGCGAGCATCATCACGTTGCCGTTTTTGTCAAGAGCGAGCTGATTCGAAACGAATACGTCGCAGCCGAGCTCGTCGGTAAAGCCAACGGCACCCGTGCCGTTTACGCCGTTATTGATAGAAAACTTTACCCCCGCAAGCATAAGCTTGGTCTTGATGAACGGGGGAACGACGATCCAGGTTCTACCGTCGGGCACGTTTGCCTCCTCGAGCGCCTGCTTCATCGAAGCGACGGTGGACAATACGTTTTCGGGGGTGGCGCTGACCGCCGACATAATCGTGCCTGCGCCGTCGTAAAGACCGAACACGTAGCTGTCGACCTCGTTCTTCAAAAGGTAGCTCGCGCGCTTGGTCTGGCTGTCCTCGAGACCGATGCTCGAGCGGAGCGCCTCGATGTCCTTGATTTTAAAGGAAGACGCCTTGTCCTGATCGATCAAAAGGGTGAGAGAGGAATCGTCGATGTCCTCGTAGGTGATCTCGCCCTCGTAATCGTAAACGGTGGGGTCGTTAAGACCGATAAAGGTCACGCTGTCGCCCGCGTTCTTGATCTCGCCCGAAAATTCGGTGTTGCAGATGGTGTTTGCCAAAAGATTGTCTTCGTTGGTGCGGAGGATCTCCGCGGAAATGATTTTTTCGATGCTTTGATAATTTGCCATATTTTACCTCCTATACTCTCCAGCTTTTCATGGCTCTTAAAATGCTTTTATAGTTTCTTTTTACGTCGCTGTCGGACATTTTCTCGACAGCCTCCTTGGTGAATACCGGCTCGGTCGCGCCGTCGGACGGTGCGGCAAGCGATGCTGCGCCGTTGCGCTCGTTGACCTCCGACGCACGCGTGGTTGCATTCTTTTCCTGCGCAAGATAAAGCGCGTATGCATAGCTTAGCGGAATACCGTTTTCGACGTCCGCCCAAACGGCTTCGGGAATATCGTCGGCTTTGATTTCGGGGAAAAATTCGCGGAATCGCTTGATTTCCTCCCTTGCGCTTTCCTGCTCCTTTCTGATTCGCTCGTCGGCACGTCTTGCCTTTTTGTCCTCGCGTGCGGCGGTCAGCTCGTTTACAACCTCCTCGGGAAGACCGTCGACGGGGTAGGGCTGTTCGCCGAATTCCTCGACGATTCTTTCAACCAAGACGTCGATTCTTACGCCGAGCGAGTCGGCAAGGTCATAGACCGTGTCTAAAATTTCTTCGTTTGTGATTCTCTTCATTAGGTTTCTCCTTTCTGCGCCTGAATTTCTGCGCGGATTTCTTCGATAAGCTCAAGTCTTTTCGGGATGATTCCGTCGGGGATGCGCTCTAAATATTGAACTGTGCTGATTTTGCCGAGCTTTAAGAGCGAATCGAGTGTGTTGAGCGCGCTTATCTCGCTCCAATAGCTCGAGGCTCCGACGTCGACCTTGCAGTAAAATTGACAGCTTTTGAGGTGCGACAGATTGAACCTAGTGAATTCGCTCCTGCCTTCGATTTCCTGCTCGACCAATCGCTCGTCGCCGTAATAATTGAACATAAAATCGAGCCAGATAAGACCGATATCCTCGACGAACTGATAAAGAGCGCGCTTGACGTTTTCAAGCGGAACCGCCGACGCGTTCTGAAGCGCAAGGATGGCGCTTGTGTTGTTGGGAGCAACGTCGCCGAGCGCCGCGTCGGTCGCGCCCATAAACTCCTTGGTGTTGGAAATCGCCATTCCGATGACCTCGAGCATTCCCGACTGCATCACACCGGGGGAAATGACCTTCGCCACGTTTTCGACGGGGCCGTTGACGGCAATCGCCTCGCCGACGCGGTCGGACCAGCCGTCGAGCAGGCTTGCATCGTAAACCACCTTCGAAAAAGCGGTGTCCATCATGTGCTTCATCACCATCGCGTAGCTCTTGTTGATGAAAATCTGGTTTTCGATAAGGTTGGTCGCCACGCCCGTGCCGTGCCAGCTGTTTTTGACCTCGCTCCAATTGAAAAACGCGATAGGGTAGAGCGAAAGCCTTAAATCGGTGTCCTCCTTGATGATTGCGTTCTTGACCGATTTTCGATAGAAAATACTGCCGTTTTCGCCTCGCCAAAGCTTGATAAGCGAGATGCATTTGGTGTTTTCAATCTCGATTTTCGACATCCCGCCCAAAAGAGCGTCGTTATCTGAATCGGGCTGAATCTTGTCGATGACCTCTTTTGTGCAGCCGTTCGCCCTTGCCTGACTTTTAAGATCGTGAAGCGTTTCGCGCTGTGCGATGAGGATATAGGGCTGCTTCTGCACGTCCTTCGAGTTGAGGTCGCCGAAAAATATGTTCGTGTTGTCGATGAGGACGGTTTTGAAATCGCCCTCGAAGGGCTGATGCGTCTTGATTCCCGAGTCCCAATAGGTGTAGCAGACGGCGTCGCCCGAAATCGCCGCGTCGGTCAGCGCGCGTGCGAGCAGGGTGTCCATCTTGTTCCTCTCCCAACGCATTTCGGCGATCGAATTAAGCTTTTCCTGCGCCTTGTCCGCCTGCTCTCGGCTCATCGCCTTAAAAACGCTTGGTGTTTGGAATGAATAGCGTAGCTTGACGGGGGTCTGCATAATGCTCGAGGTGAAATAGCCGATAATTCGCTTGAAGATGTTAAACACCGGCGTCGGCAGTCCGCCCGAATCGATGCCCGCCCATTGGTCGCCTCGGTAAAAGCGCTCGCAGGTGTTGACGGTTTCGTACAAATTGAGCTGATGATTAAGCTCCTTGCCCTTTTCGTAAAGCGCAAAGTCCTCGGTAAATTGGGTTTTCTTCTGTTTCATTGTCATCCTTTCTTAATAGTCGATGAAGCCTTGAAAGCCTTGAGAATTCTGCCTTTTCGGCTCGAAGGTGTAAACCGATGAGGTGAAGTCGTTGATGAATTTCGGCTTCCTCGGAACACGCGACATTACGGCATAGCGCAGAGCCTCGGGGGCGTGAGTTATCTCGTGCGGGGTCCCGGCCGCGTCCTCCTTTACGTGATTGTCGAAGCGAAGCAGGGGGAGTGTGCGAAGCAGGTTCTTGCAGCTTGAATCGATTAGGATATTAGGCTTTTTCTGTTGGCTTGATTTCAGATATTCACGTAATATGCGCCAACCTGCGATTCGCGAATTTTCCGCCCTTATCATGTGGTTAAGACCCCGCTTTGTCATAACGTCAAAGCCGCTTTTACCGCTTTCCTGACGTCGGTTCCACAAATCGGGCGAGGCGACGGTGTAGCGAATTATTTCGTTTTTTGGGGTCATACGAATGATTTTGTCAGCCGCCTCGGAAAGAAGCAAATTGCTTTCGTAAAGCTCGCGATAAACGTACAAATTCCCGTCGCCGTCGACAGCGCACCAAAGGCAAGCCGTCATATCAAGCCCGTAATCGAGCGCGCGGAAGCGGATGGCGCCGTCGGGAATTGCGATATTTGTCGAAGAATGTCGATTAATGTCGAATTCGGGGAAGAATCTGCCCTCGAACGCGTCCCAATCGCCGTAAAGCATGGCGCGTTTTCTTGCTTCGGGCAGGCTTTTTAGGGTTTCGACGTATTCGGGGTTGTTTTCCATAATAAATCGGTTGTCGAAAACCAAGCTTTTAATAAAAAGGTAATCGCTCTCACGCTCGTTTTCGGTATACACCTTGTCGATAAAGCGCCTTTTTACCCATTCGTGCCCGACCCCGCCGGGGTTGCAGGTGAAATACATCCTCGGGGTGAATCGCTTGCTCATACAGCCGCTTGCGCGGTTCGACTCGGTAAGCGACTGGAACTGAAATTCGGTGAAATGCGTCGCCTCCTCCAAGCCGATTACCTCGTAAGCCTGACCCTGAAATTGAAGCACGTCGTTTTCGGAATCGCAATATCCGAGCTTAATGCGCGAGCCGTTGTTGAAGCGGAACTCCTTTTCTCCCGAAATATATTTCGCACAGCCTTTAAGCAGCGCCTGCATCGGCAAAAGATGGTTCTCGCGCAGCTCTGACAGCGTCCTTCGAAGCAGAAGTATCTGAATCCCCTCGTGATTTAAGGCGAGAAGTATCAGCTTCATTCGCATCGCCCAGCTTTTTCCGCCGCCCCTTGCTCCTCCGTAGGCGGTGTACCTTGCGGTAGATTCGAAAAAGGCGCGCTGCTTCTCGTTCGGCTCGATGATGATCTCTCTTACTCTGCCCATTCGCTGACCTTGCCCTTGAATATGACCTGCTCGATTCCGACACCTTCGCCATCCTCGGGCTTGTCCTTGTAGCCGTGGTTGTTCTTCAGGTCGAAGGAAAGCACCGTGGCGGGGATTTTGCCGTGGAATGCGAGTTGCTTTTTTATCTTCGCGATTCTGTTCCTCGCGCTTTGAAAAAGCTTGCCGTATTTCTTGTCGACGCATAACGCTAAGATATCCTCACGCGTGATTCCCAAATAGTCACCGAGCGATTCGATATCGGCTATCTCGCCCGAGCTTTTGAGGAATTCGTTGAAGTAATTATCGAGTAAAAGCGTACATTCCTCGACGTTTTTAAAAATCGATTTCGCCATTTTTTTGCTCCTTTCTTTTTCATTTTTTCTCTTTCGGCTTCACCCGACGCATTAATTCTATCACTCATAAACGCTTATTTCATCCTGACTTTCTCCCGCAAAAATCCCATAAAAATCCCACGAACCTTTCAAAGAAAAATAAAAAAAGTGCCCTAAAGCTAAGTTAAACCTAACTTTAGGACACAAGAAAAAATTTGTATTAATAATTTTGGAAAGAGAGCGCGAGAGGAGAAGCTTTATAAAGGGCTTCCTCTCGGAAAAAACGATCAAATAAAAAGCCTAATGATGCTGTTTGAGAGGCGGAAGCCCTTTGAATTAAGGATAATTCTTTCGCCGTCGAAGTCGGCAAGCCCCATGCTTGCGATATTTTGCGCGGTGGATGAAAGACGCTTCGGAATAATAATACCGTCGCTTGTGCGAAGTCCGAGCATAATGCGCTCTTCCTCGATTTCCTGCTCGGTAATCACGGGGGATGAATCATAATCGGTCGGCTCGAAAAGCGAAATCGACGCGCTTTCGATGAACGAATCGATGCAGGGCTTCGCCGAAAAGCGGCGACCGTTATAATAGGAATGTGCGCCCGCGCCGAAGCCGAAATATTCGCCGCACGCCCAATAGTTCAAATTGTGGCGCGACCTTTTTCCGCGCTTCGCGAACGAGGAAATTTCGTAATGCTCAAACCCGTTCGCCTTTAAGGTGTCGCAAATCAAATTATATTGCTCCTCCTCGGCATCCTCGGTCGGAAGCGAGAGCGATTTTCGCCTGTTGTAAAGCGGTGTGCCCTCCTCGAGCTGAAGCGAATATGCCGAAATATGCGAAACGTTGGTTGACATAATCTTGATAACGCTGTCCTTGAGCTTTTCTGCCGTTAAGGAGGGGAGCGCGAAGATGATGTCGGCGCTAATATTTTCAAACCCTGCCGCCTTTGCGTTGTCGATACATTCGACCGCATCCGAAAAGCTGTGTATTCTGCCGATAGAGGCGAGAATTTCGTCGTCTGCCGATTGTACACCGACCGAAAGACGGTTAAAGCCGACCTCGCGCAATTTCGCTAAACCGCCCAAATCAACCGTTTTCGGGTTGACCTCGATTGTAATTTCGCAATCGTCGGTAAGAACGAATTTGCTCTTTATAGCAGATAGGAGTTTGCATAATCTGTCAATACCGAGCAATGGAGGCGTTCCGCCGCCGAAATAGACCGAGGTGACGGCTTTTTCGGTGCTGAAGAAGGATAACTGACGAAGCAATGCATCGCAATATGCCTCTTTAATATCATCGCCCTGACTTGCAAGCGAGTAAAAGGCGCAATAATCGCACTTTTTAACACAAAAGGGGACGTGGAAATACAACGCGATATTATTCATCGTCGTATTTAAGCACCGCCATAAACGCTTCCTGCGGTACCTCAACCGTACCGAGGGTGCGCATGCGCTTTTTGCCCTCTTTTTGCTTTTCAAGAAGCTTCTTTTTACGGGTAATGTCACCGCCGTAGCATTTCGCAAGAACGTCTTTTCTCATCGCCTTTACGGTTTCACGCGCGATAATCTTGCCGCCGATAGCCGCCTGAACGGGGATTTCGAAAAGCTGACGGGGGATGTTGTCCTTTAATTTTTCGCAAATACGTCTTGCGCGGGGGTATGCTCTGTCCGAATGGACGATAAAGGAAAGCGCGTCGACGATATCGCCGTTCAAGAAAATATCGAGCTTACTCAGCTTGCTCGGTCTGTAATCCTTGAATTCATAGTCGAGCGAGGCATAGCCCTTGCTCTTCGACTTTAAGGAATCGAAAAAGTCGTAAACTATTTCGTTAAGCGGCAAAAGGTAATGCAACTCGGCACGGTTTGTGTCGATGTACTTCATATCGATATATTCGCCGCGTCTGTCGTTGCAAAGCTGCATTATCGTGCCGACGTATTCGGTCGGGGTGATGACCGTCGCCTTGACAAAAGGCTCGCAAGCCGTTTCGATCGTCGCAGGGTCGGGATAGTTCGACGGGTTGTCAATATAAACCGTCTCGCCGTTTGTTTTGTGGATCTCGTAAATAACGCTCGGCGCAGTTGTGATAAGGTCAAGCATAAATTCACGTTCAAGACGTTCTTCGATGATCTCCATATGCAAAAGACCAAGAAATCCGCATCTGAAACCAAAACCAAGCGCCGCCGACGTTTCAAGCTCGAAGGTGAACGAAGAATCGTTCAATCGAAGCTTGTCGAGAGCTTCTTTAAGGTCGCCGTATTTAGAACCGTCGGCAGGGTA
>JAZRGS010000072.1:0-4340 GCA_045644305.1 Eubacteriales bacterium
CCGACGGTTCTTCCGACGGTTCTTCCGATGCTGGTTCTTCTGAAGATCCTGTTGTTCCCGGCGACGCTTCCAGCATGATCGTATTCGCTATCATCGCTCTCGTTGCAATCGCAGGTTCTGCAGTTGTTATCAAGACCCGCAGATAATTGACTTAATAAGTTAATTCAAGAAGCACCCTTTTCGGGTGCTTCTTTTTTCTTTTTTTAGGTCGAAACTGTTCTGCCGCGGAATCGAATTAATGTTTTTATTTAAGAGTCTGCAATTTTGCCTGCGCAACAGCATGTGCCTGTTTGTTGACAGGTCGGTTTGATGCAAATATTAACAAATTGTAAATAAAACAAGAATAGTGAAATAGGTATTGCATTTTGGGTAATGAGTTGCTATAATAACAATGATATTTTATTTTGAGTTATTTTTTCAATAAGAAGGTGTAATTAATGAAGAAGCAATACGTTGCTCCTGAAGTTGAAATTGTAATATTTGAAATGCAAGATATAATCACCCATTCGCTCGCCAGCGGTGGCGGTAAAAATGACGAGCTGTGGCCGTGGGCTGATATCACCGCAGACGGTCGTTCCTTGACTTGGAACGGAATCACGATTGGCGACTGATATTGTTCTTGCTTCAAAATTGACCGACCGATATTTGCAATGAAACAGCTACGCTAAGGCGTGGCTGTTTTTTTGGTACAAAATCAATAAAAAACAGGCCTTAAATTTGGCGGTTAAATTCGTCATATTAAGGCTTGTTTTAATTGACAGCGAGTGAATAATGTGATATAATAATTTGGATTATATGTATAGGGGAATCACCTATGAAAGAAAACCGCAAAAATCGAACCGATGAAGCGCCCGAGGGGCTCTTTGTCGGCAGAAATGCCGTTATGGAATTGCTCAAAAGCGGCAGAACGATAGATAGAATATATATTAAAAACGATTACTCCGAGGGCGTCCTTTCGCTCATTCACGCAAAAGCGAACGAAAGGCGCATTCCTATCATCGAAACCGACCTTCGCAAGCTCGATAAGCTTGCCGACGGCGCTGCTCATCAGGGTGTAATTGCACTTGCTGCCGAAACCGATTATCTTACGGTGGACGAGCTGTTGGAGCAGGTTTCCGAAAAAGGGGAAAAGCCGTTTTTCTTGATTTGCGACTCGATAAACGATCCTCATAATCTCGGTGCACTTATAAGAAGCGCAAACTGTGCCGGCGTCAACGGGGTTATTATTCCCAAAAGGCGCGCGGTAGGCGTGAACGGAACCGTTGCAAAATCGAGCGCGGGTGCGGTTTTCGCTATGCCGATCGCGAGGGTTTCCAACCTTGCGAGTGCGGTTAAGACGCTTAAAGAAAACGGCGTTTGGATTTGGGCTGTCGAGGCAGGCGGAAGACCCTATTACGAACAGGACTTTAAGGGCTCGTGCGCGCTCATTTTGGGCAGCGAGGGCGAGGGTGTTTCCGATATCCTTAAAAAGGAACGCGACTTTATTGCGGGCATCCCGATGTATGGCACGGTAAATTCGCTAAACGTTTCGAACGCAGGCGCTATCGTAATGTTCGAGGCGGCAAAACAGCGTAATCACTAACTTTAAAGCAGGTGAATTTAATGTCAGGCTCTAACGGCGGTAAAACGCCGAAAATAGATATACTTGATTTGCTTCGCGAGGCAGAGGAACAGAACAATGCCGACATGAACGTCGAAGCGAAAAAGCATAAGCCCGAAATGGACAAAACCAAGGTTGTTTCGGATTCGGAACCTAAAAAGAAGACCAAGGTTACGAAGCGTATTAATGCCGAAACTGCCGAGCTTATAGATAAATACAGCACGCACAAGGACGAAAAGCCCTTAAGCGACACCCAAAAATTGCGTCTTAAGCTTGCCGAGCAAAACGGCAATAACGAGCTTTTGGGTTATCTCGCCGAGGAAAATCAGGGCGGCAAGAGCGAACGCGTCGACAAGCTTTACGATATGATTAACGATGCTCGCACCCGCACGCTTTCCGATTTGGAAAAGAAACCCCCTGCGGGAATCGAATCGGCACGTTTTTCGGATGAGCCCGTGCAGACCGACGACGAGGAATACACTCAGGAGCAGATGTTCCCTCTCGGTGACACGCTTCGTTTTGAAAGCAACGTTGACGAAAGCGAGGTTGCAAGCTTCGATTCGGATTACGAAAACCTTACCGAAAGGGTCACGAACCGCGAGCTTCACTTCGAAAACGACGACGAAAACGAGGGTCAGGTCAAATTTGTGACCGACGACGAAAAAATAGAGCTTTTGGGCGGGGAACCGCTTGACGAAACCGATATCAATCTTCGACTTGCGTTTGAAATGATGGACGACGAGGACGGCACCTTGAAAAAGATTGCCGAAAAGAATCGCGAAAAGATCAAGCGCGAAAGAGAAGAGCGCGAATCCGATCATACGGCTAAATATACCTCGCGCGAGCAGAATCAGGAATTCGCGGCGCGTTACCGCAAGGCGGTTCGCAAATCGCTTATAAAAATCGTTTTGGTTGCGATTTTCGCACTCGGCATCCTCTTTTTGGAGCTTGCCACCAATGACAGCGCATATCACGGCGAATTTGCAAAGCAGGGCAGATACGGAATCATTTACATACTTGTCGACCTTCAGCTTCTTTTCTTCATCGCGATAGCTATGTTCGATTCGATGAGGAACGGCGCTAAGGGGATTCTTACGATGCAGCTGAATACCGACAGCCTGCTTGTCGTTTCGATATTCTTTTCGGCGGCGTATTCTTTGGTCGTGCTCTTTACCGATCCTTATGCGATCGACCTCAAGATGTACAATCTTCCTTCGGCGTTTGCGGCGCTTTGCGCGGCGGTTGCAAATTATTTGTGCGCGAAGAAGGATTACCGTTGCTTCCGAATCATCGCTTCCAAGCGCCCCAAGTACACCGCTTGCGAGCTTACCGGCGGAACAAAGGAAGCCGATGAATTTTACAAGTATCTCTTTGAGGACAGCGATATCTACACCGTAAAGCGTACCCATTTTATCGACGGCTTTGTGGAAAGAACCGAAAAGAGAACCAAATTCGAAGAAATCTTCAATTTTATCGTTCCGATCATATTCTTTGCGGGTGCGGCACTTTTCGTGACCATGCATCTCCTCGGAAACGAGCTTGTTTACGCTTATTCGGCATTTTCGATAGTCATTGCGGCAAGCGTTCCGACGACCGCATTCTTTATGATAACGCTTCCCGCAGTTTCTGCGAACCGAGTCGGTGCAATGCATTCGACCGCCTTTATCGGAAACGCTGTTGCGGAGGAATATTCGACCGCATCGGTGCTTTCCTTTGCGGATACCGAGGTTTATCCCTCGAGTCTTGTTAAAATCACTAACATTCGTATGTACGGCGAATACCGCATCGACAACGTTCTTACCGATATGGCGAAGGTGTTCGGCTATGCGGGCGGCCCTCTTTCGAAGGTGCTTTCGTCGACCTTGAGCGAGCAGGTTGAAAAGCCTGCAATGATTCGAGTTATCGAAAGCGCAAACGACGGACTTTGCGTCGCGATGGATGGTCATAATTACTTCCTCGGCAAGCGCTCTTATATGCGACGCTATCGCTTTGAAACCCCGATCGACGAGGGCGACGATGCGTACGAGCGCGGAGTTGGCTCGATAATGTACGTCGTTATCGATGAAAAGCTCGCCGCGAAGCTTTATATCAAGTACACGATCAACCCCTTGTTCGATGAGCTTTTGAAGGATATGTATAAAGCGGGACTTTGTCTCGGTATCAAGACTCTTGACCCGAATATCAACAACGAGCTTATCAATTCCGCCATCAAATTCCGCAAGTGCCCTATTTCGGTGCTCCGCGGTAACGATCCGGATGAGGTTATCGGTGAAGTTGAACGAGTTAACAGCGGCATCGTCTGCAATTCGACGCTTCATAACTTCCTTAAGATGTTCGCGCTTTGTGACAAGGCGCGTCATATCACCAAATGCAACGTGATAATAGGCGTTGTCAGCGTATTTATGTCCTTCGCGGCTGTAACCTTCCTTGCCGTGACGGGCGGGATCGCGGCAATTTCCTCGCTTCACGCCGTGGCTTTCCAGCTATTTTGGCTCCTTCCCACTTGGTTAATCTCGATTTTGATGATGAAAAAGTAACCAAATTGAAAAAAATTGGTCATTTGTAATAAAAAAATCGAATTTCCACTTGATTATTTTACCTTAGTGATATATAATGACAATAGTATTATTATTGCTTGGAGGAACTAAAAAATGGCGAAATTCACTTCTTCTCAAATTAGAAACATTTGTCTCGTCGGACATAGTGGTGACGGTAAAACTTCTTTTGCCGAAGCTATGCT
>JAZRGS010000073.1:0-1946 GCA_045644305.1 Eubacteriales bacterium
TCAAACGCACGCTTCAAAACGCTGTCGGATATGGAAAACGACGTTGCACAGTCGTTAAACGAAAAGCTTATCGGCAAAACCTTACGCGTTTTGTCCGACGGGCTCAATAAAAACGGCGTGCCCTGCGGCAGAAGCACGCAAAATAAAATCGTCACCTACGATAAGTTCGTTCCCGAGGGAGAATTTATCGACGTGGAAATAGAAACCGTCGGCGCGTATGCGCTTGCCGGAAAAATCAAAAATTAAAACCGAAAGGAAATAAAAACAATGAACGAAGCAATGATCAAAGCAATCGAATCTCTTAAGGAAGCCCTCGCCGCAAGCGACGAGCTCAAGGCTTACAACGACGCAAAGGCAGCATACGACGCTGACGAAGAGCTCAACAAGCTCATCAATGAATACAACGTTCAGGCAGCTCTTCTCGAGCAGGAAGGCAGAAAGCCCGAAGCTGAACGCGACACTCAGCTCGTAGAAAGCATCTCCGCAAGACTCCGCGACTGCTACGACACCATCAGCGAAAGCAAGTCTCTTGCCGCTATGCGTGAAGCAGAAGCAGGTCTTTCCGAAATCGTATCCGCAATCAACGACGCGGTTCGCTTCACCATCGAGCCCGAGCAGGCTAATTGTACTCACGACTGTTCCACCTGCGGCGGATGTCATTAAGCGCATAACAGCGCAGACCGCACGGAAACCCGTGCTATAAACAAACAAAACCGCTCGCAGTAGATTTCTACAGCTTCGGGTTTTGTTTGTTCATTCTGCATCTGTTCTGCGCTCAATGAAGATGCTTGCTTTCGCACAAACTCACGCACGCTCTGAAACCAATGAAGCGGCGCTCAGCTTCGCGAAAAATCCCTCCGTTCTGCGCTCAATGAAGAAGGTCGCTTTCGCACGAAAACCCGTGCTATAAACAAACAAAACCGCTCGCAGTAGATTTCTACAGCTTCGGGTTTACGCAGATTTATCTGCATCATAGGTATATTTCCCAAGGCGTTTGCTCTTGGGAAATATAATCTTTTGATTTTCAGTTGACGTTTAAGGCTACGAAAACATAGATATTCTTACTTTGAACCATAATTTGGTTGGAGGTGTTTATATGGCTCTTTCGCCGCTTATGAAGCAATATTTAGAGGTCAAGCAGGAGCATCCCGAATGCATCCTGATGTGCCGCATCGGCGACTTTTACGAAATGTTTTTCGAGGACGCAAAGGTTGCCTCGCGCGAGCTTGATCTGGTATTGACCGGCAAGGACTGCGGTCTCGAGGAACGCGCGCCGATGTGCGGTGTGCCTCATCACGCCGTCGACGGATATATTGCAAAGCTCGTTTCGCGCGGATACCGCGTTGCGATTTGCGAGCAAATGGAGGACCCCGCAACCGCAAAGGGTCTTGTTAAGCGCGACGTTGTAAGAATCATCACCCCCGGTACGGTAACCGAAGGCGGTTATCTTGACGAAAAGAAGAACAATTATATTTGTGCGTCGGTTTGCGACGATTTCGGGTGCGGAATCGCTTTTGCAGACGTATCGACGGGCGAAATAAGCGCGACCGAGATACTCGGCGAAAACCTACCGGCGAGAATCGTTTCCGAGGCGGCGGCATACAACCCGAGCGAGCTTATCGTTCCTGTCGACTACCCGCGTGAGACAAGCGGCCTCTTCACAGCGCGCTTCGACACCCTCGTTTCCGACGGAGAATACGTCGATTTTCTGCTTTCCGAGTCGGTCGAGTCGATAAAGTCGATTTATAACGAGCCGCCTGCGACCGACAGCGATTACGCGCTTCGCGCCGTCGGCGGACTGCTTGCCTACATAAAGCGCACCCAAAAAATAGAGCTTACCTATCTCAAAAAAATCAACTTCTATTCCTGCGACGAGTTTATGGGAATCGACGCCTCGTCGAGAAGAAACCTCGAAATTGCCGAGTCGATGAGACAAAAGCAACGTA
>JAZRGS010000074.1:0-17499 GCA_045644305.1 Eubacteriales bacterium
ATGCGTAATTATTGCAACGGGAACCTCCTTGGGCGGAAGAATTATAGTTGGCGAGGAGGCTTACGAATCGGGCCCCGACAATACTCTGCCCGCAAAGCGCTTGGTGAAGTCGCTTACCGACGCAGGCGTTCGTCTTACGCGCTTTAAAACCGGCACACCGCCGAGAATACACGCCGATTCCATTGATTATTCCAAGCTCGAGCGACAAGACGGAGATGAAGATCCGACTATGTTCGGTTATTATGAGAGCCGACCTAACCTGTTGCCCTGCTATATTGCATATACAAACGAAAAAACTCATAGCATTATACGCGAAAACCTTTCGCGCTCGCCTCTTTATTCGGGCGTTATTCACGGCACGGGCCCGCGCTATTGTCCGAGCATAGAGGACAAGGTGGTGCGCTTTTCGGATAAGGAACGGCATCAGATATTCGTAGAGCCGATGGGAACCGATACGAAGGAGGTCTACCTTCAGGGGCTTTCGAGCTCGCTTCCTGAGGAGGTTCAGCTTCAGCTTATTCATTCTATCGAGGGGCTTGAAAGAGCCGAATTTATGCGCACCGCATACGCGATCGAATACGACTGCTGCGACCCGCTTCAGCTCAAAAACAGCCTTGAATTCCGCGATATCGAGGGACTTTTCGGTGCGGGACAGTTCAACGGCAGCTCGGGCTATGAGGAAGCTGCGGCGCAGGGACTTATCGCGGGCATCAATGCCGCGTTGAAGGTCAAGGGGCTCGACCCCTTTACGCTTGCGAGAAGCGAAAGCTATATCGGCACGCTTATCGACGATTTGGTGACCAAGGGCACGAACGAGCCCTACCGAATCATGACCTCGCGAAGCGAATATCGATTGCTTTTGCGCCAGGATAACCCGCAGACGAGGCTTATGCCGAAGGGTCACGAAATCGGACTTGTCAGCGACGAAAGATACAACGAATTCTTGGAAAACGAAAGAAAGCTTTCCGAGCTTATCGACAGATTGGAGCATGAAAGCATCAAGGGCGGACAAGCGCTTGACGACCTGCTCGAATCGCGCGGTTACGCACGCACGGGCGCGGGCATCGTTAAGGCGGAGCTGTTAAAGCGTCCCGAGGTTACGATTTACGACGTGATTGCGCTTTCGGGCGACGGCTACGATTATTCCGATAATATTCTTTCGCGCGCAGAAACCGAGATAAAATATTCGGGCTATATCAAGCGCCAGCTTGCAGAGGTCGAGCGCTTTAAGAAGCTCGAGGAAAAGATGCTTCCCGAAAATATCGACTATACGCAGATACGCGGACTTCGCCTTGAGGCGGCGCAAAAGCTTCAAAAGCTTCGCCCCGAAAACATCGGCAGAGCGTCGAGAATCAGCGGTGTTTCGCCCTCGGACGTTTCGGTTTTGCTTATCTATCTCGCGCAAGGAGGTAAACAATGAGCTTTTCCACTCTGACAAAAAAATACCGCGAATGCCTTACCGAGAAGGAATGTGCCTCGCTTGATATCATCGGCAACGAGCTTAAGAGCACCAACGAGGTGATGAATCTTACCGCGCTGACCGACGAAAAGGGCGTCGGACTGCTTCATTTTTGGGATTCGTTGACGCTTTTGGATACGGGACTTTTCAAGAATGCAAAAATTATCGACGTCGGCTGTGGCGGCGGATTTCCCTCGCTTCCGCTTGCGCTTTGTGCGAGCGATTGCTTCGTCGTTTCGAACGACGCGACGGCGAAAAAGCTTAAATACGTGCTCGATACCGCGAAAAAGGCGGGAATCGACAACCTCGATACCCTTTGCGGAAGAGCCGAGGAATTGAGCGTTTTGCCCGAGCACCGCGAAAGCTACGATATCGCCGTGGCGCGCGGTGTCGCAAGGCTTAACGTGCTTTCGGAATGGTGTTTGCCGTTTGTAAAGGTCGGCGGATATTTCGTCGCGATGAAGGGCGAAAAGGGCAGAGAAGAGGCTGACGAGGCGAAAAGGGCGATCGAATTGCTCGGCGGCGAGCTGGTAGACATAATTGATGTAACCGTTCCCGAGTATGAATATCTTCACACGCTTGTAATTGTGAAGAAGGTGAAGTCGACGCCGAAAAATTATCCCCGCAAAAACAGCCAAATACAAAAGAAACCCCTTTGATGGTCGGTTTTGGAGTTAAAAATGATAGAAATACGCGATGAAAACGGTTTGACCGAAGCAGAATATATTGCGAGCTACGATGCCTCGAAATTCGAACGCCCTTCTGTGACGGTTGACATAATTATTATAAAAGACAATAACGTGCTGTTGATAAAACGCGCAAGACATCCCAGCTTGGGCAAGCTTGCATTTCCGGGCGGATTCGTCGACCCCAACGAGAATGTGTACACCGCGGCGGCGCGCGAGCTTT
Organism: Eubacteriales bacterium; assembly: GCA_045644305.1. Lineage (GTDB taxonomy): Bacteria > Bacillota > Clostridia > Oscillospirales > CAG-382 > Coliplasma. The sequence continues at coordinate 2,369 of JAZRGS010000074.1, forward strand.
TTGAGGAAACAGGTCTTAAGGCGTGCGGTCTTCGCCAATTCAACGTCGCATCCGAGCCTAACCGCGACCCGAGAACCCAAATTATAACCGTGCCTTTTTTGGCGTCTGCTTCGAATTTCGATGAAATGAGGGCGGGCGACGATGCAAGCTCTGCATGCTGGTACCCGTTATCTTACAAGAAAACCAAGCTCGGAAACGCAGAGATTTTTGAAATCAACATCGTCGACGGAAGCGAGCGCAAGAGCGTTAAGGTGACGAAATCGTTCGATAAATCGGGCGTTATTGCCGACCCGATTTATAAGCAAAGCGGTGTTAGCCCGCTTGCGGGTGACCACGCCGAAATCCTCGCCCGCGCACTCGATCTGCTTTAAAAATAAAGAAAAAGGAATGGTTTTACGCCATTCCTTTTATTTTTTAGTGCAAATTACATTCGCCGTTGAGGCAGATATCGGTCAGCCAGACACAGTTGATTTGTTTGTCGCTTTGAGCCAATTCCAAATAGGTTGCCCAAGAAATATAACCCGCGACGGCGGTTGCGCCCTCATCGTGCGCTATGTCGGTTAAAAGCATTTTCGTCAGCGCCTTATCCTCGTAAAAGCCTGATTTTTTGAGATAGGGAAGAAGCGAAAAAGCGTCCTCGGTGTTTAAATTATCGATAATTACAGGGAAAATTGTGGAAGCCTTCGGGACCGATTGGGTAAGATGATAAGCGATGCTTCCGTGGGTGTGCTCGTGCAGGTTGGATTCGGAATCGGGCACGACCTCATCGAAATTCGGGTTGCGAAGAATACGCGATGAAAGCGAAAGCGGCGAAAAATCTCTGCAGGTGTCGGTCGTGAAGCAATCTGCCGTAAGGTATGCGCGGAAAAGGGTGTATTCGTTTTCGACGCAATGGGTTATAAGCGCGTCAAAGGCGATATAGGGGAAATATCCGACCGTAAAATCGCTTAAATAGGGTATCTCGACCGATTCGGTGACGGGTGTGTTTTCGATATAGCCGAATTGCTGTAAAAATTCCTTCAAGTGGAGATTCGGCAGATGATTTTCGGGCACAAGCTCGTTTTGTGCGAATGCGACGTAAAGGTAAGAATCTCTCGTCGCGAGCAACTCGGTTTCGGGGTCGCCGTTAAAGCCGACCGAGTACAGATAAAACAAACCGTAAGGGGTTTCGCTTCCGTCGGGCAGGGGTGAGAGGTCGGAATCGGTAGGCTCGTTTTCGTCAATCGAGTTGCAGATATCGTTATAAATGACCTTGTCGAGCGAAAATTCGGGGATTTCTAAATCGATTATCAATCCGCCGTCGCCCTCGATATCGCTTGTGAAATCGGTGTTGCCGTCGGCGTAGGATTCGCTTTTTTGCTCGTCCGCGTCGCCGAAAAATTCCTCTTCCCTTGAGCATCCGAAAAGCGCTATCGTTATTAAGCCTGCCAAAAGCAGTAAAATAAATCGTTTCATAATTATCTCCTTTGCTTGAATTATACAAAAAACGAACCTGCCTGTCAAGTTTACAAAATTATCGTTGAATAATCCTTTGCTTTGCTGTATAATAAAGAAAAAAGGAGGATGTGAAATGGATCGACAGCGACTTGACGAGCAAACGATAAAGGAACAGCTCCGCGCGCTTTTGAACGAGGATATTATCGAATGGACAAAGCCTAAAATGGCTGAATTTATGAAGCTTATGGCGTATTACCGCTGTGCGATGATGGAAATCGAAACCAAGTTCAACGTGCTGAACGAGGAATTCTCGCTTCGCTACGACAGAAACCCGATAAACAGCGTGAAAAGCCGTCTTAAATCGATGACGAGCATGAAAAATAAGCTTGAGCGTTACGGTCTTGAGCTGACTAACGAAAACGTCGAGGAGCACCTGAACGACGTAGCGGGTGTGCGGGTGATTTGCTCGTTTACCGACGACGTTTATATGCTTGCCGAAGCGCTTTTGAAGCAGGATGATATCACGCTTGTTCAAGCGAAGGATTATATAAACAGCCCCAAGCCGAACGGCTACCGAAGCCTGCATCTTATCGTAAACGTGCCGATATTCTTGGCGCACGAAAAGAAGCTTATGAAGGTTGAGATACAGCTCCGCACTATCGCGATGGATTCCTGGGCGAGCTTGGAGCATCAGCTGAAATATAAAAAGGATTACGATTTCGACGACAGAATGGTGAACGAGCTTTTGCGCTGTGCCGAGCTTTCTTCCGAGCTCGACGCGCGAATGGATGCTCTGCGCGAAATTGTGCATAACGATTAGGTTGCTTGCGCGTTAAAAGAGAGGGCATTGAAAAGCCCTCTTTTTCTTGCAATTTTCGCGAAAAAGCTTATATTTTATGATTAAAAAAAGAACGCGAGAGAAACACTTCTTTTGTAAAGGGTTTCTCTCGCAATAATATCAAATTCAATCAACCAAATCAAGCCACATTGCAGCGGTGCTGCTCTCGGGTTTGTCGGGGAGGGTAAGTGCGCCCGAATCGACAAGGTCGTAAACAGACGTCATTCGCGTGTGAAGAAGAAACATTGATGCGGCATAGTCTGCTTCGCCGCGGTTGTATTTCGAGGTGTCGGAAATTATTAGGCTCTTTATTTCATCGTAAAGCGATTTCGTGAGCGAAATAAGTTCTTCGGTTTTGGGGTCAGAATACAGCCTATCAAGCATAGCTTTTCGCGCTTCATTTGTGATTACAAGTATGTCGGGCAGTATCTTGCCGTTTTCTTCGTGTGCGAAGCGGTTGTTTATCGAGTTCCAGATGATAAGCTCGCTTGAGGTGAAGCTGTCTTTGGTTCTGCTGTTTCTTATGATGTCTGCGAGGAATACCATTTCATTATATTCCATTAAGCCGACACGATTCCACATTCCGAAATTGCTTATCTGGAACGCCCAAAACTGGTCGCCGTCATTAGAGCCGGTTCCGCTGTGTCCCGAAAACAGAGGGCGGGGAAGCGATACGTCTTCGTAACCCATAAATCCCCAGCTTTCGCCGTTTGCGCGCACTTTGCTATTTGTGGTTCCGTCTGTGATCTTATGTACTATAAGGTCAGCGACCATCATTACCGCCCACCATTTTATGTCGTTGTCAGTCATCGCTTCGGGTGCTATCCTGCAGTTTCTGATAAGCGGAATCGATGAATCTATGATTTCGTCGATGAGCTTGCTTCGTTTTGCCGAATCTCTGCACAGTGTTTCGTATATCAGCTTCTGGCATTCAGCGCTCGATATGTAAAAATCGGTGATATATTTTCCGTCGTCAAGCTTTTTTAGAAGCGTTGCTTTTAAAAGAAGATTGACTTCTTCTTCCATATAAGGCAACGCGATGCCGAGTGCAATCGCGAGTTCTTCGAGGGTGGAAGGGTTGTTGCTTGCTTCAAGCAAGATGTTCTTGGGGACGTTTCTTTGTACCGCGCTCCAAGGGAGTCCGCTGGGTTGAGGTCCGCTTGATGAAAAATCGACGTCCTCGGGCTTGTAACTTCTTATTCCGAATTCTCTTGCCATATTAATTCCTTCTTTCAATATTTTTCTTGCACGGTGAAGCCTGGTTGTGACCGTGCCCTTCGGGAGGTTTAAGGTTTCCGCGATTTTCGAAACCGATTCGTTTTCGATGTAAAAGGCAACGACAATATTTCTGTAATCTGCCGAAATGAAAGCCAGCTCGCGCCGCAACAGCGTTAATTCTTCGCTGTGAATTGCTTCGTTTTCGGTGCATTTGTCGTCGCTAATTTCGAATTCGTTAATGTCTTCGCACAAAAACTTTTGCTTGCGCATACGTTTTTCATCGTACCAACGCGAGTACCTGTTTCGGGCAATCTGCCATACCCAAGCGGGGAAGTTGGCGGGGAGTGAGCCGTTTTTTAATGCAGTCAATACGTTTAACGCTATATCCGATGCGAGATCCTCTGCATCGTGTGGATTGTTTGTCTTTTTTAAACAGAAATAAAAAAGCTTTTCGGCGTATTCATCGGTGAAAATTTCAGCAAGACTTTTTTCGCGATTCATCTCAATCCATCCCTTCAATAGGAATAGTGTAGGAATTTGGCTTTTGATTTCAAAAAATATACAATATACGTCAAAATTATAAAATATCCGCAAGAGCTTTTCAAGAGTTTTCGTAAAAGCGGTTGACAAAAGCTAAAATTTTGGGTATAATGCGATTTGCGCGGTAACGCGTATAATATAGGGATGTAGCCAAGCGGTTAAGGCACCAGACTTTGACTCTGGCACCTCGATGGTTCGATTCCATCCATCCCTGCCAAATCCCCGAGGACTTGTCCTTGGGGATTTCTTTTTCACTTTTCACTCTTCGCTGTCTCGGGGATTTGGCGAGGTAATAAGTAATAGTGAATAGTGAAGAAGTAACGGTATCCGCTTCGCGGATGATTATAAAATTGCAAGCGTCGAATTCATATTCGCAACGCCGGATATTTCACTAAAAATACCGCAGCTTCACTTTTTATATGCAAGGCGTTCGCCTTGCTTTGTTTGCGAAAATGTGATATAATATACGCACTGATAAATAAGAATTTGAAAGGGGGTCGCCTTTTGAAAAAGACAACAGGTGCAGGAATATTTTTAGCCGTATTAGCGGCGGCGCTCTATGCCATTAACTCTCCTTTTTCAAAGCTGTTGCTTGATTATATGCCGTCTACGCTGATGGCGGGCTTGCTATATATTGGCGCCGGACTCGGAATGGGCGTGATTGCATTGCTTCGAAAGTTGAAAAAGGCAGAACGAACAGAAGAAAAAATAACGAAAGCAGACCTGCCGTACACGGTGGCGATGATCGTGCTTGATATTGCGGCACCGATCTTTTTGCTGCTTGGACTTTCATATACATCAGCGGCAAACGCCTCGCTTTTGAATAATTTTGAAATCGTGGCGACGGCACTTATCGCATTGGTTGTGTTCAAGGAGAGAATCAGTCCAAGATTGTGGTTTGGTATTCTGTTCGTTACAGCCTCCTGTGCGCTCCTCTCGATTGAGGATATATCAAGTCTCAAATTTTCCTTCGGCTCGTTGTTTATCCTTCTTGCCTGTGTTTGTTGGGGCATTGAGAATAACTGCACAAGAAAGCTCTCGGCAAAAGATCCCTTGGAAATCGTGCTACTAAAAGGCATATTTTCAGGACTCGGTTCTGTTATCATAGGTTTATGCAGTGGCGAGAGAATTACGACTCTTTGGAGCGTGCTTGCGGTATTGGCAGTAGGTTGCGTTGCATACGGACTCAGCATCTTTTTCTATGTCTATGCGCAAAGATTACTCGGTGCGGCGAGAACGAGTGCATATTACGCCATAGCTCCCTTTATCGGTACGCTTCTGTCACTTATCATATTTAGAGAACTTCCGCAATACATCTATTTCATTGCACTCGGCATAATGGTTATCGGTGCTTGGCTTTGCTCTTCAGACGAGCCGATTTTTAAAAAGCAAAACAAGGCTTTGAAGAAAGCTTTGGATTAGGCTTGTGAAGTATCTTCCTGCGTTGGTGGCGCACTTAACTTCACGGTTACGAAGGAGCAGCTTCACTTTTTACATCCGCGCTCAACGCCTTGATTTATTTACAAAAATGTGGTATAGTATGTTCGGTCGGTTCAACCGACGGAAAACGAATGAAACGACACAAAGCAATCAAAGGAGATTGACATGAAAAGATTACTTGCATCTTTATTTGCAATTATGATGCTTTTTGCCTGTGCGATAAGCGTAGCGGCGGCGGATAACAGTGCGACGGTCTCGGAAGACACCGAAAGCCAGCTTTACAAGAAGTGCGCGCTTTTCGTTGGTGACTCGATTTGCGAGGCATCTAACGACGGCAGAATCGGCTGGGCGGGAAGAATTATGAAGTGGAACTCCATGAGAGGGGTAAACGCGGGCAAGTCGGCGGCTTCGATTTCGACTGCGCGCGGCGCTAACACGGTTATTGCTCAGCTTAAGGCGCATGAAAAGAACAGCCCTCAATATGATTTCGTTATTATGCACGGCGGCGTTAACGACGCTTGGGACAGCGCGCCCATCGGCGTTATGACCGAGGGATTCGACGCAGAGTACGACGTTACCACCTTTGCGGGCGGTCTTGAGGAGACCTTCAGGTACGCGAAAGCGACCTATACCAAGGCGAAATTCGGTTACATCATCAATTTCCGTCAGCCTCTTGCGACTGCATACGGCAGGCTTTCGGATATGAGCGAATACGTCGAAATGACAAAGCAGATTTGCGACAAATGGGGTATAGTTTACCTCGACCTTTACAACGACGAGGACCTCAACAATAACGTTTTAAAGACCAACACTCGTCAATTCGTGCCCGACGCAGTGCACCCCAACACGGCAGGCTACGAAATCATTTCGCCTATCATCAACGAGTGGATGAAGACGATTCCCGACGAGGAAGTCCCCGAGGAATCGAGCGAGGACGCGGTGATCGAGAGCGAAATTGTCGAAGACGAAAAGGGCAAGGGTAACGCAAATTGGATTATTTATACCGTTTGCGGTGTAATCGTTGTCGCGGCTTTCGTTGTTTTGGCAATTAATTTGAAGAAGAAGTAAGGAGCACAAAAATGGGTATCAGATGGCCGCTTTACGCGATTGTCAGCTGTGCTGTTGTCGCGGCTGTGATTGTCGGAATTATCGTTGTTAGGTATTTTAAGGACAAGAAATAAGCAAAAGGGTCAAGACTTAGTTCTTGCCCTTTTTTATGGAAATTTTAACAAAATATCAAAATTTTGTTGCAAATGTAAAACCAAATGCGTATAATTAACCCATATAAGGCATCATCAAACACTTTTGGAGGTAAGGTTATGAAAAAATTCCTTTCTTTATTGCTTGCCGCAGTTACGCTTTTTGCGGTTATCCCCTTTTCGGCAAGCGCGGCGGCTGACCTTGACGGCGCCTATGAGGCGCTTATGGATGGTGCTTATGATTACAGCGGTTACATCGATATCGAGGAATACGGTCTTACCCGTCAACAGCTTTACGAGCTCGTCGACAGGCTGACCAAAAACGAGCCGATGCTTTTCCATATCAGCGGAAGCTATCGCTATTATTACTACGACGACGAGGGGAATTATCCTATCGCGGTTGAGTTCGATTATATCTATTCCAAGAGCGAATACAAGGACGCGTGCGAATACGTTGACGACGAAATCGAAAGGATTATTTCCTTGATTCCGAGCGGGCTTTCCGACGTCGAAAAGGCGCTCTTCCTTCACGATTATATCTGCGTTAATTTCGAATACGATTTGACCTACGAGATATACGATATCTACAATTTCTTCCTTTACGACACCGGCGTTTGTATGTCTTACGCGCTTTTATACGATGAGCTTTTGTCCCGAATCGGCATTGAAAGCTATGCGGTTGTAAGCCCTCTGGAGTCGATTAACCACATGTGGAACGAAATCAAGCTCGACGGCAAGTGGTACCATGTCGACTGCACCTGGGACGACCCCGTCGCCGACGTTTTCGGCAGATCGAGACATCTTTATTATCTGCTTTGTGACGACTGCTCGAAATCGCTTCACGAGGATTGCGATTACGGCGAGCAATTTGAATGTAAGGACAAAAAATATGAGAATGCCGATTGGAAAGCTCTTGATTTGCCCTTCGGCTTTGCAAACGGCAAAACTTACACGATCAGTTACAACGAATTGGTAGAAATCGACCTTGATTCGGGCAGCTATGAAAAGGTTTGCACCCTTTTTGACAGCTATTGGTACGCACACGACGGAGAATGGCTTGGATTTGCAAGCGGCTTCGGCGGATACAACGATTTGCTGTTCTATAACACAGATGAAGCGATAATGGCGTATGACCCTGTCGGCAATCGACACAAGGCGGTTTTCACGCCTCAAAACGGGATTTTGCTCGGTATGTATATGAACGGCAGAGAGGTGCATTATCTCTTGAGCCCGACCGGATATTCAGAGGATGCGGTTGAATACGTTTATAACCTCAAAAATTCGGATTTGGTGTTTGACACAATCACTCCCGACCCCGATCCCACGCCCGATCCCGATCCCACTCCCGATCCCGATCCCACACCCGATCCCACACCCGATCCCGATCCCACGCCCGATCCCAATCCCGTTGATCCCGACCCGATTATCCCGAGCTACAGCATCGGCGACGTGAACGGCGATGATGCGGTCAACCAATACGACTACATCCTCGTTAAGCGTCATTATTTCGGAACGAGATTGCTTGAGGAAATCGAAATGGCGTCTGCTGACGTAAACGCCGACGATATCGTCAATCAATACGATTATATTCTTATCAAGCGTGTCTATTTCGGCACCTATACATTCTGATGAACAAAGAAATTTTGGCTAAAAATCCGATATTTTCGGAGCTTGACGCTGCCGAATTCGAGCAGGCGCTCAATCTTTTTTCGGCGGTGCGTCAGGAATACACAAAAAATTCGATAATACTTCACGCAGGCGAGCAAATGCCCCGCTTCGGCGTGGTGCTTTCGGGCATCGTGCAGGTCAGCTTTACCGATATCGACGGAAACGAGGTTTTAATGGCGAGCGCCGTATCGGGGGATGCCTTCGGTGAATCGCTCTGCTGGCTTAAAACCCAAGAGGTGCCGGTGACTATCACCGCGTTTACCGACGTCACGCTTTTGTGGCTCTCGCCCGAGTCGTTAAGAGCGAGCGAGGCGTCGCCGCTTCTTGCGAAGCTCCGCAACCGATTCATTTCGATGCTTGCCGAAAAGGCGCTTTCGATGAACGAAAGAGTGCAGATACTTTCGAAGCCGACGATTCGCTTGAGATTGGTCACCTTTTTCTCGCAATGCGCCGCAAAATACGGCGGAAAAACCTTTTCGGTGCCCTTCGACCGCGAAACCCTTGCGAGGTATATCGGCGTCAACCGTGCGTCGCTCTCGCGCGAGCTTTCGGCGATGCAGGACGAGGGAGTTATTGAATTTTATAAAAACAGCTTCAAAATATTAAAATAATGTTGCAACTGCAACGCAAATACAGCGCAATTTGTCGTATAATGTACCCAGCAAAGAAAAGAGGTACCATTATGAAACGATTTATTGCGCTGTTTTTAATTGCAGCGATGACGCTTTTTGTTTTCGCGGGATGCACGACTGCGTCCGACGAATCCTCTGCCGCTTCGAACGAGGACGGCAAGGCTATCGTCCGCGTTGCGGGCATGAAGGGACCGACCTCGATAGGCTTGGTCGGACTTCTTGAAGCCGACGAAAAGGGCGAATCGAAGAACGATTATGAATTCACCCTCGCGGGAACCGCGGATGAAATCACCCCCAAGCTTATTAAAGGCGAGCTCGATATTGCGGCTGTCCCCGCAAACCTTGCAAGCGTGCTTTACAACAACACCGAGGGCAAGATTCAGATGCTTGCTATCAACAATTTGGGCGTTCTTTACATCGTCGCAAAGGGCGAAAGCGTTGAATCTATCGAGGATCTTCGCGGTAAGACCATCTACGCGACGGGTAAGGGCACTACCCCCGAATACACCCTTAATTACATCCTTTCGGAAAACGGAATCAACCCCGAAAGCGACGTAACTATCGAATATAAGTCGGAGGCGACCGAGGTTGTAGCGGCTATTTCGAAGGCCGAAACCGCAATCGCGATGCTTCCTCAGCCCTACGTGACGGTTGCGAAGAGCAAGGTCGAGGGACTCCTAACGGTTATCGACCTCAACGAGGAATGGAAGAAGATCAACCCCGAGGGAGCGATCGTTACCGGCGTAATCGTCGTAAGACGCGAATTTGCCGAAGCGAATCCTCAGGCGGTTAAGGACTTCCTCGACGAATATAAGGCTTCTATCGCGTTGGTAAACAGCGATGCTAAGCTTGGCGCTGAGCTTGTTACCAAGTTCGGAATTTTCGATAATCAGGCGGTTATCGAAAAGGCGATTCCCTATTGCAATCTCTATTACATGGCGGGTGACGATATGGTCAAGCCCGTGAATGATTATCTCGGAGTTCTTTATGAACAAAACAACAAATCGGTCGGCGGAAAATTGCCCGACGAGGGATTCTTCTGCAAGCCGTAACAAAATCAAAAGCATTGGCTTTAAAGCGCTCGCCGTTCTTTCGGCGCTTGCGCTTTGGCATATTTTAAGCGTGAAACTCAGCTCGGACTTGTTGCTGGTTTCCCCTTGTGAGGTCGTCAAGCGATTGACGACCTTGGTTGTCGAAGAGGAGTTTTTGCCCGCCGTGCTATTCACTCTTAAGCGAATAGCGTTCGGTTTCTTCCTTGGCCTTTCGGCGGGCATAATCCTCGCCCTGCTTGCAGGCAGGTTTTCGTTTGTCGAAACGCTTTTATGGCCGTATATGGTTACGGTGAAAAGCGTCCCCGTGGCGTCCTTCGTCGTAATCGCGCTTATATGGCTCGAGGGGGGAAGCCTTTCGGCGTTCATTTCGTTTTTGATGGTTTTACCGATCATCTATACGAACGTTTTGGACGGAATCAAGTCGGTCGACGTCAAAATGCTTGAAATGGCGGATGTTTTCAGGATGCCGTTTTCGCGCAGGATGCTTTATATCTGGCTGCCCGCTTTGAAGCCGTTTTTGATGTCGGGCTGTAAGATCAGCCTCGGACTCGCTTGGAAATCGGGGGTTGCCGCCGAATTGATCGGCATACCCGACGGGTCTGTCGGCGAAATGCTTTACGACTCGAAGCTGTATTTGGACACCGACGACCTTTTTGCCTGGACGGTTGTTATCGTTTTGCTTTCGGTCTGCTTCGAAAAGCTGTTTATGCTTATACTTAAAAAAGCGCTGAAGGGGGTTGAAACGGTATGATTATTGTTAAAAATCTTCACAAATCCTTCGGCGGAAAAAGGGTGCTTGACGGCTTTGACGCAAGCTTTGAAATCGGAAAAGCGACCTGCGTTATGGGTGAATCGGGCGGTGGAAAGACCACGCTTTTGAACCTTATTATGGGGCTGTTGAAGCCCGACGCGGGTGAAATTTCGGGTGTGCCGAATAAGATTTCGGCTGTCTTTCAGGAGGATCGCCTCTGCGAGCCCTATTCGGCTGTCAGGAACGTTTTGGCGGTTACGGGCAGAAGCGTTGCCGAGGATAAAATCGTCGCGTTGCTGCGCGAATTGAGGCTTGAGGGAAGCGAATATCTTCCGGTTAACACCTTGTCCGGCGGTATGCGCAGGCGGGTTGCGCTTGCGCGGGCGTTGCTTGCCGAAAGCGAGCTGATTTTGCTTGACGAGCCCTTTAAGGGACTTGATGAGGAAACGCGGCTTCAGGTAATCGAAACGCTTAAAAAATACACCTCGGGCAAGACGCTGATAATCTCGACGCACGACGCGCGCGATGCGGTCGATTTGGGCGCAAGTGTTATTGAAATATAAGAAATGTTTTGCGGCATCCTTTGCATGAGGATGCCGCATTTTTATCAAGCGTTAAAATAAAAGAGGTACTTCGTAAAGAAGTACCTCTCTTTTAAAGCTGATAATTAAAGAACCGCGAAGTTGAGGAACGAGTAAAGGGTGGGGTAGAGCTTCTTGAAGTCCTTTTCGAAGTTCGACATATCGAAATCTTCTATATCGACGTAATCGGTAACCTCGTCGATGGTGACGTCGCCGGCTTCGATAGAGTAATTAAGGGTTGCGGCGAGCTCCAAGTCGCCGTCGTTGCAGGAGAAGGAAGCGGTAAGGTCGAACTTGGTGTCGGTGACAGAGTATTCGATAACGATGCCGACGGGGAAGGGTACGCCGAGACCGTCAAGGTTCTCGATAGTGATCTTAGCGCCGGTTTCGGTGGATTCGTAGATGTAGTCAAGGTAGATTTCTTCGCCGTCCAAATACAAGGTGATTCTGCCGTCGTAAACGCCGTTTTCAACGTCTGCCTCGAGCTTGAAGAGGTATTCGGTGTAATCGCCCTCAACCATGTAAAGGCCCGCCTTCTGGGTGCCTGCTTCGACGTCGAAAACATAATCGCAAACGATAACGCCTTGGTCGTAATCGTAGCTGCCGTCTTCTTTAACAACGCCCATTTCGAGCTTGAAGTTGTCCTTGATAAGGGCGATCTTAGCGGAAATCGTTTCGCCGTCAGCGGTGATATCAACGTTGATAGCAATGGTCTTGTCGTTTGCAGAAATAGTCTGGATAACGATGCTTTCGAGCTCGGACATATCGTCGATAACGTCGTCGATGTCGAGTTCGTTTTCAAGCGTTTCTCCGAGGCCTTCGATATTAAGAAGCTCGGTGAGGAAATCTCTGACAACGCCTGCGGCAAGTGCGGAATCGATAGTGAGGGTATTAACGGTTGCGTCCTTGAATTCAACGCCGTTGACGGTAACGGTGTACTTTTCGGACTTGTAGCAGGTATCGTTGATGTTTTTGTTGATAGCGGAAGTCAAAGCCTTAACAACTTCTTCAGCGATCTTGTCTGCCATTTCGGTGTAAGCCTTAATAGCGTTGAGCTGTGCTTGATCCATACCTTCGGTTGCGGTAGGAATGTAGAGAGGCACATCGTTAAGACCGAAGAAGTCGGTGATGTAGCCTTCTGCGGTGGAAGCGTTAACGAGGACGCCAAGGGTGGGCTCGTCGCCGAAGATGCTTGCGGTCATATCGACCGAAACAAGGTTCGAATCGACGTCGGATTTCATGGTGCCGGAAAGCGCGATATCGCCCAGCGAGGAAAGATCAACGCCCGAATATTTAATAGTATCAAGCGTGAGCAAGAAGCTGCCGACAGCGTCGGTTTTGCCGTTGAGGCTCGAGCCTGTAAGGTTGCCGGTTTCGTTGGTGATGCCGTTCAATGCGTCCTCAAGGGAGGCGTTGAACTGTTCCTTTGCGGTGAGTTCCTTCTTTGCGTCGTCACCGTCGTCATTTTTGTCCTGCTTGTCGCATCCTACGAAGAATGCCATCGAGAGGAGCATGATTAAAGCGGTGAAGAGTGCTAAAAAGCGTTTCATCATGATATAATCTCCTTTAATATATATTTTTACAACCTCATTATATACCTTTGGTGTAAAAAGTCAATGAAATTTGTCTAACAATTGATGAAGAAAGGATTAATAATTAGGAATTAACTGTTATCCTTAAACACAGTCTACCACATTAGACAACTTTTGTCAAGCGGTTTTTAAAAATAAAAGAGTCGGTAAAAAACCGACTCTTCCATAGATACGTATAAGAATGATTCTTTTGTGCGGTCTGCGCCGTATCCAATCGAATAAGGGAGCTTATCTCTTGGAGAACTGGGAAGCACGACGAGCTGCTTTGAGACCGTACTTCTTTCTTTCCTTCATTCTGGGGTCACGAGTGAGGAGACCAGCCTTCTTGAGGGGAGAACGGAATTCATCGCCTGCCTGAAGAAGTGCACGAGCGATACCGTGACGGATTGCGCCTGCCTGACCGGAGACGCCGCCGCCCTTAACGGTGCAGATTACGTCGAACTTGCCTTCGGTCTTGGTTACGCCGAAGGGCTGGGTAACGATCATCTTAAGGGTTTCGAGGCCGAAGTATTCGCCGAGATCCTTGCCGTTTACGGTAACGTTACCGGTGCCGGGGATAACACGAACACGTGCAACAGAGCTCTTTCTTCTGCCGGTGCCGTAGAAATAGGGAATAGCGGATTGATAGTTCATGTTATGTTCCTCCTTACTTTACTTCCACAGCGATGGGGTTCTGTGCCTGCTGCTTGTGTTCAGCGCCTGCATAAACCTTGAGTCTGCCGAAGGAAGCGTCGCCGATCTTGTTCTTGGGAAGCATGCCCTTAACTGCGAGCTCCATAGCCATTTCGGGCTTGGTCTGCATAAGGGTGCGATACTTAACCGACTTAAGACCGCCTACGTAGCCGCTGTGACGGTAGTAGAACTTCTGGTCGAGCTTCTTACCGGTGAGAACTGCCTTGGAAGCGTTGATAACGATTACGCATTCGCCGCAATCAACGTGAGGAGTGTATTCGGGTCTGTGTTTGCCGTTGAGGATGGTTGCTGCAAGAACTGCTACCTTACCGAGGGGCTTGCCTTCAGCGTCGATAACATACCACTTGCGTTCAACTGCCTCTTTCTTCAACATGGTTGTAGACATGGTTGAATTTCCTTTCGATACTTGTCATTTTTTTCGTACTTCGCAATTATAACACAAGAATCTGCTTTGTCAATACCTTTTTCAAAAGTTTTTTCGTTTTTGGCGGTGTTTTTTGCGTTTTTCTCGCATTTTCTTCGATTCTTGAGGTTGCGGGGAACGGATCAGCTCGGTTTTTCGGGCGGGAATTCCTCGTAAAACGCCTTTTCGTCGAAGTTGACCGTGACGACGTAGCCGACGTTATCGAGGGTGAACTTCAATTTTTCGAGCGAATAGCCGTAATAAAAATCGTCGTCGTCGCTTAAATAAAGGGTCACGCTCAAGCCGCTTGCGAAGGCGTGGGGGAACTTCTTTTGGACGGTTTGCAGGTATTCTTCTGCATCATCGGTCGATTCAAAGGTTATTTTTTGCTTTGCGCCGGTGACGAGCCCGTTTTCAAAATAATATTCGTAGGTGTAGATGTTTCCGTAGGATTGGCGCCTTGCGCTGACGGTGTATTTCGAATCGAGGAACTTGAAAATTTCGTTTATCGGGACCGAGGTTTCGGAAATTTCGCTGCTTTCGGTGATCGACGTTTCCTCGGTCGTGGTGCTTGATTCGGGGGCAGAGGAGGTCGATTCGGGTACCTTACAGCCGATAACCGACAGCGAAATTGAAAGACATATTAAGAAAAGAATAATTTTTTTCATTTTTCGAAATGCCTCTTGACAGATTACTTTTGGGGTGCTATAATGCAGACACCGAACAGATGTTCGGATTAGGGATAGTCGATGCGCGGTTAGCTCCATCCGCGTTCGGCGGTCGCGAAAGCGGCTTTAGTATGTTGGCTTAAATTTATGACGAAAGGATGAAAAATGGATTACAGAGAACAAGCAAAGGAACTTTTACGCAGGAGGAGAACGTTGATATCAGCCGATTCTGCCATCGACGAGGAATTGTCGTTTTTGAAGCAGGAATGGCTTGTTTGCGACAGGAGATTGAAGGAATCGCCCGATGACGCGGTTTATCAGGAAAGGCTGATAAGTATTCTTGCCGATTTGGACGATTGCCGATTCCGCAAAAGCGTTGGCGAGCGCGAGCTCGCAAAGATAAAGCGGGGGATCGCCGA